>CAYOAS010000092.1:0-5677 GCA_964402015.1 uncultured archaeon
CTTATGAAACTGGGTAATGCTTGGAACAATTTCTTTTTTAACCATTGAAACAGGCATTTGTGCTTTTTTTCTCTCGCTTGGTTTGTTTTTCCGGGTAACTATTTTTTCATATATGCAATTTGGACAATTTCTATAGCACTCGAGAGTTATTACTAAAGTTAAATACTCGTCAGGGCTTTTTCTTGGCATAAATTAAAAACGATATACTGCTTTATATAATTGAGCAATCAACTGTGGCTTTTTTCTAAAAACCATTTCATTGCAATGTATTTTTCCGGTTCCAAGAGAAAGGAATCGTGGCCTTTTGCAGAGTCAACTGGCCTGAAATCAACGTTAACACTGTGTTGTTCGAGGGCGTTTTTCAGCGCAACCTGTTCTTCCGGAAAACAGCAATAATCAGTGTTAATGGAAAAAATCTGGATTTGCGCGTCCAAGCCAGCGAAAACGTTTGACAATTCGTCTTTTCCGTAATCGCGCGCAAGATCGTATTGTTGCATTGCAGTGAGTATTTTCAGGTAAGTGTTTGCGTCAAAGCGTTCAACAAATTTTTCTCCCTGGCGCAGCATGTATGATTCCAGAGAATGCCTTAAATCGTAGGACAAGCAGTTTTTTGAATTGCGGATTTCTGCTTTTGCGCGCTTTTCAATCTGGTCAATGTCAACGTAAGTCTTGTGTGCAATCATGCGCGCGAGCATCAGCCCTCTTTTTGGCAATTCACCTTCGTAATATTCGCCGTTGTTGAAGTGCGGGTCGTTTTCTATTGCAATAATCTGTTCAAGGTTCATGACACAATTCAGCTTTGAAAGATATGGGCTTGTGCCAATCAAAACAGCTGTTTCCGCCCTGCCTGGAAAAGAAAGTAAGAATTCCTGTGCAATCATTCCGCCAATAGACGCGCCGATGACAGAATGCAGTTTTTCTATTTCCAAAAATTGAAGAAGCCGCGCCTGTGAAACAGCAATATCTTTGAGCGAAACAGTGGGAAAAGCAGAGGCAAATCTTTTTTCGGTTCCCGGATTGATTGAAGAAGGGCCTGTTGAACCATAGCAACCACCCAAAAAGTTTGCGCAGACAACAAAAAACTTGCTTGTGTCAATTATTTTTCCCCTGCCGACAAAATTATCCCACCAGCCAATATGGCATTCGCTTGTCCAAAATTCATTCTCGAACGAATCGTTCAATCCAGCTATGTGCTGGCTGCCGGAAAGCGCGTGAAAAACAAGAACAGCATTATCCCTGTTTGAATTGAGTTTGCCAAAGGTTTCAAAAGCGAGCTTTGCACCGTCAATCCTTGCGCTGTTGGAAAACCTGAAGCTGTCGAGCTCGAAAAAATGCGTTCCCACCATAATTAAACCAACGCAACAGTTTTATTAATTTTTTTTGAAAAAAAAATTCTTATTGGAATAAAGGCTTTTAAACTTTTATGCGCTTTTGTCTTGCATGTTGCCAGGGCTTTCGGAAATAAGGATGCAGCGCAAACAGTTCAACCTCACGCAGTCTGACCTCGCGAAGCTTGCGGGTGTTTCCCAGTCGCTGGTTGCAAAGATTGAATCCAGCGTGGTTGTGCCGAGCTATGACAACGCAAAAAGGCTTTTTGACACGCTTGAAAAACTGCAGGAACAGCATTCTCTCAACGCTTCAGACATAATGCAAAAGCAGGTTGTTTTTGTGCGCGATTCTGATTCTGCAAAAAAAGCTGTTTCACTCATGGAAAAAAAAGCGATTTCCCAGCTGCCAGTGCTTTCAAGCAATGGGGTTTGCGTTGGCTCTGTCTCGGAAGAAAACATTTTGAAAAGGATTGACAAAACCAATGGCACAGTGAATCTTTCCGAAACAAGAATTGCAGATGTAATGAGCAATGCTTTTCCACTGATACAACCAGACACTCCGTTAAGGATAGTGCAAAGCATTCTGGAGCACAATGCTGCTGTGCTTGTCGCGGAAAAAGGAAAAGTCAAGGGCATTATCACGAAAGCCGATTTGCTCAAGGCAGTGCTGAAAAGAAAGTGATGTTTTGCTCTGAAATATTAATGGTTTAAAAATGCTTTATTGTTATTGTTGTTGAAAGGGTGTTTGTATCGTTCTGCAATTGTCATAGTTTTTTTTGTTCTGCTTTTGCAAGAAAAAAATTTGCGTGTGTTGTTGAAGGTTAATCGGGGCTGTTGTTTTTGATTTCTGAAAAAACTTGGAGCAAGGAACTGGAAAAGCCAATGGTTGAAGGGCTGAAGAAGAACACAAAGTTTGCGTGGAAGGAAAAAAAAGGCCAAAGAGCTTTTTCCATTGACACTCCGCCGCCGTATGTTAATACTCCAATTCACATTGGCCAGGCAACGACATATGTAATGATGGATTTTTTTGCGCGCTACAAGCGCATGTGCGGTTTTAACGTTCTTTTTCCGCTTGGCCTGGACAGGAACGGCTTGCCAATAGAAATGGCTACGGAAAAACGTTTTGGAAAAAAACTGTTTGAGACAACGCGCGAAGAATTCCTGAAAATGTGCGAAACAGTATTGCAGGAAGCCAGCCTGGAAAGCATTGATTCTTTCCAAAAGCTCGGCATTAGTTTTAATTCCTGGAATGTCGGAAGGGGAATTGGCGAAATTTATTTGACGGACAGCCCGGATTATCGCTCGCTGACGCAGGACACTTTTATTGACTTATATAATAAAGGATTGATTTTCGAGGACAAGCGCATTAACAATTATTGCCCGGGCTGCCAGACAACGCTTGCAGACGCCGAAGTAGAATATGCAGAATTGAACACTTTTTTCAATGATGTAATATTCAAGGTAAAGGAAACAGGCGAGGAAATAATCATCGGGACAACGCGCCCGGAACTGATTTGCACTTGCGGCATGGTAATATTCAATCCAGAGGATGAAAGATACAATCGCTTGGACGGCTTGACAGCAATTACCCCTGTTTTTGAAAAAGAAGTTTCGATAAAAGCGCATCCGATGGCTGAAATAGAAAAAGGCACTGGCCTTGTGATGATGTGCAGTGCGGGCGACCTTTCGGACATTCGCTTTTTCAGGGAAATGAATCTGCCGCTCGAAATCGCGATTGACAAGGACGGAAGAATGAACGAAAAAGCAGGCTTCTTAAAAGGCTTGCCAGTAAAGGAAGCGCGAAAGAGAATAATCGAAGAACTGCAAAACAGGGGCTTGCTGGTGAAGCAAACACAAGTAGTGCACCGCACTCCGATTTGCGAGAGAAGCAAGGACGCGATTGAATTCATTGAAATGACAGAGTATTATTTGAAACAGCTTGATTACAAGGAAAAAATGCTGGAAATTGCAAAGAAAGTCAATTTTTTTGCGCCGGAAAGCAGGCAGATTTTGCTGGATTGGATTGAAAGCATTAGCATTGACTGGCCAATAACAAGGCGCAGATATTACGCGACAGAAGTGCCGTTGTGGTATTGCACAAAATGCAATTTTGTTTTTGTTCCGGAAAAAGGCCATTATTACCAGCCCTGGAAAACCAATCCGCCAAAAATAAAAAAATGCCCAAAATGCGGAAACAATGAATTCAGGGGAGACGAAAGGGTTTTTGACACTTGGTTTGATTCAAGCATAACGCCATTGTATATCCTGAAATGGAACAGGGACAACGAATTCTTCAAAAAGAATTCTCCCTGCACATTGCGCCCGCAGGGAAAAGAAATCATCCGCACATGGCTGTATTACACTTTGTTGAAATGCTATTTGCTTACGGGAAAAATAATTTTCCAAGACACATGGATAAACTATCACGTTGTTGACGAAAAAGGATACAAAATGAGCAAAAGCAAGGGCAACGTAATAAGCCCGAAAACAATACTGGAAAAATTCGGTGCAGAACCATTTAGGCTATGGAGCGCTTTGGAAGGAAACCTGGAAAAAACAGATTTCAGGTGCAGTCTTGAAAGAATTGAAAGCAATGCAAAAACCCTCACAAAGCTCTGGAACGCCGCACGGTATATTTCACAGTTTGAAAAGCCAAAAACAAAAAAACCAAAACTGAATGCTGAAGACAAATGGATTTTGGAAGAACTAAATTCCATAATAGAGCATTCAATAAAAGGATATGACAATTACGATTTCCATAATCCAGCTGAAAAAATCCGGAATTTTTTGTGGGAAACATTTGCTTCCCACTACCTTGAAATGGTAAAATCGCGCGCTTACAACAAGCAAAAAGAATTCAAAAAAGCAGAACAGGAAGCAGCAATCTGGACGCTGTATTATTGCCTGGAAACTCTCTTGAAATTATGGGCTCCAATTGCACCGTTCATAACGCAAAAGCTCTACGGGGCAATCAACAAGGGCAAGGACATTCACCTTGAAGAATTCCCAAAACTTGAAAAGAAAAAAGCAGAAAAACTCGGTTTCAGCACAGCCGAACTGATTGAACTCGACAGCAAAATCTGGCAATCAAAAAAAGAACAAGGCAAATCGCTCAACGCGGAAATTGAAAGCTTTGAAATACCAAAAAAATTCAAGCCAATAGCCCAAACGCTCAAAAGAATGCACAACATAAAAGAAATAAAGATGAAATAATGCTGCGGTTAAGAAATGGTTGTTGTTTCTGTTGCTATTTTGTTTTCCAGTTCTTGTGTTTTTTCGCGGCTTAAGTTTAGGTCAAGGCTTTCTTTAAAACCGCTTAAATTTCGCGGTTGTGTCAGAGCCTAATTGGTTATCAGACCGCAGATTAAGGCACAAGCCCCAAAAATTCACTTTTTTAAGTATTTAGCTTGTTGTTTGCTCCAGACCGAATTCGGGGTTTTTTTCAGCCATTCGGCATAAAACCTTACAAATTCCAGCCTTTGCTGCCTGTTGAGTTCCATCTCTTTTTTCAATTCATCCAAATCAATTCTTGGAAATTTTCCCATAACAGTCACTTCAACAATTTAATCTTTTTTTCAACTTCGAGCCGTTTTACAAAACCATTGAATAATTCCATGTTCAACCTGTCTTTAAACATTTCCCACAAATGAAGGGCATCTTCAATGTCCTTTTCAGAACCCAAATACAACTTGAAAGCAATCTGCAATTCCATTTTTGAAGTATTGAGCCTTTCCCCGCCAATTTCAACAAGTATTTTGTTATCGAGCGAATATTGATTCAGGTCTGTTTTTGGGAATTTCAACTCAAAATTTGGTTGAACCATTCCTTTCTCTGCAAATCTTAATGCTGTCATTTCTTTCAAATAATCATTATAAGCCGCTCCTGCATTTGAAGTATTCAGGCACTCAAAACCTTGTTTTTCCAATTCATTCCAGAACAGCAAGAATTTTTCAAAAGGCATTTCTTCGATGAACAAGTCAACGTCTTCAGTGTTCCTGCTTCTGCCGAAAAGAATTGCTATATATCCGGAAATAATCACATAATCAATGCCGAGAGAGTCAAGGATTTTCACAAAACGCAGGACCAATTTGTCAAGTTCAGAAAACTCGCGGTTAAAAACAATTTTATTTTCAGAGAATTCAAATTCCATACCCTACAAATCCAGCAAACATAATAAAACAATTGCCAAAAAAAAAGCTTTTTTCACCCCCTTTTTGTTTGCTCCGTGTCCCGAATTCGACAGCTTTCGCTCAATCAATCAAAACACCCGACCTTACGACAAAGCCCAAAAACATAACAGCTTAAAAATATCCCTTTTTTGAGATTTTTGCTGTTTTTTTTGTTGTTTT
>CAYOAS010000093.1:0-5579 GCA_964402015.1 uncultured archaeon
ATAAAGTAACAATAGGCTTATATACTTGGTAAGTGCATATATATAGGAGATTTAAAGGGGGACTTCAATGGGCAAACCAAAAGTCAGGCATAACAGAACCTCAAAAAAAGGAAAAGTATTCCCTGCGGGAAGGGGTGGGGCAAAGCCAACAACATTAAAAGGAATTCCAACAAGCCTTCGAGATGATTACTTAGAGGCTTATGGTTATGATACTTGGAGTGTAACCGATGAAGGTATTTATGATGCTTATGGCGTAATACATCCAGAATTAACCGAAGATGAAATTCTTGAAATGAACCCAACAGATATGCGAGAAGAACTAATTGACAATGAATACGAAAAAGTATCCAAAGGAAAAGTAAGTGCAAAAGAAATGAAAGATTATATCGCTTCAATAAAAGAGGCTTGGGGCTGGAAACGAGGAATGGAAACGCCGTAGGTGAATTGAAATGTCTAAAAAAAATATGCTGCAATCTTCAATTGAAAAGGCACTTAAAAACCTTACAAAGCAGCCAAAGCAGCACAAACACGCCAAGATAAAAGGCTTGCTGTCTATTTACCAGAAAGAGGCGTGGAAGGCGAAGCCGAATTATAAACTTATGCTGGGCGTCACAAAGAAAATCAAGGGATTGAGAGGGGCTGGGAAGAAATGGTAAAAGGATGGAAGTGGGAATCTATAAGACACGCTTTAGCAAGAAAAGGAATTAAAACAAAACAAACACAAATTCCTTTAAGAGATGGGAAAAAAGAATTTACCACACTTTCCAATGAAAGAGCAATTGAATTAATCCACGAGGCAAGAAAACAATTAGAAATACATAAAAAAACAAATACTTACACCAGTTTTGTCCAAGCGAATGAGAAAGGCTGGCTGGCATTCAAAGAAAAAATTTCCTCAATTGCAGGGAGAAGTTTGGTTAAATCTGGGCAAATAAAAGATTTTATCAGGAGAAATCCAGAATATTATGGTGTATTTAAATCGGCAGTTATGATGCACAATCAATCATTGGGCGGGGATATATTGCCGCCTGCTGAAGCGATAGAGCCGTATTTAAAAGATGTTGAGGGGTTTGTAAAATGACTAAAGGTTGGATTTCAGAATCAGCAAGGCATGCACTGGCTGCGAAAAAAATAAAAACTGGGCGAAAAGCAACGTCGGCAAAATACAAAGATAGGTCTGGCGATTACAGATATACAAACACCAACTGGCGGCAAATTAAAAAAGACAAAAACATCATCGAATGGGAAAGCGACCAAGAAAAAAGAAGCATCCAAAGATTAGGCGACACATGGATGGAAAGCGGCGGCAGTAAATTAGAAAATATAAGCTATGCACCATCATTTTACGACAGGAAAAAAGATGCTTTGAGGGCTTTAAAAAGCTACATAGAATTTAAAGGGGTTACAATTATCCCTAAAAGTGTTTGGAAAGGGTGAAATAAAAATGACGAAAGGCTGGAAATCGGAAAGCGCAAGGCATGCGTTGGCTGCGAAAAAGATAAAGACTGGAAGGAAGAGAAAAATTCGGACAACCAAAAAAACAAGAAAAACACACACAAAAGAAGACCTTAAAAAAATTAGGCAAATTTTAACATTTCTTTATGAAGAATTTCCAGACCTTTATGCGGGGCTTGAAAAAGAAACAGCCTATCCAAACAATGACGATTTCGATGATGAGGATAAATATGATGAAGCAGTTGATAGGGCTGAATTTAAAGCACTTTTAGAAAATAAAGAATATTTGCTTGAACATCCGCAGACTTTCGGCATAAATGCTGAAGAGGCGGAAGGAAGAAAACTCTATAAAATTTTAGAGGGATTGAAATGACAGACGAAGGGCAAGGCTGGTTCAGGGAATACCCAGAACATTCATTAGCTGGAAAAGGCATTCCACTTGGCAGGGAAAAGAAAAAGAAAACCTCAACTGACGTGGTTTCAAAACCAGAAATAAATGCGCCACCCCTTTCGCAGGCATTGATAAGACCAGTTTACGATGATAAGGCAAAACCGCAATTAATAATTCCAGAACAGAAAATTGATGTTCCGCCAGAACAGCTTGATGATGTGGTCGTGGCAATCACAGGCAAAAAAGAAGAAGGTGATGTCGGATTGAACGCTTTCGGCATCAACCTTTCCAATCCTGAAACAGCCTTTACCGATTTCTTCGGCGGGCTCGGCGAGATGTTCGTGGTTGGAAGCGAACAAACAGGCGAAGCAATAGGCACAGGATTAACAAGCCCGTTTTTCCCATCAGATGATAGTGCAAAGAAAACAATTGATGGGGATGGCGGGCATTTAGGCAAGAATGAAACATTCAGCATAGCTGAAGAAGCATTTGGGGATAAAGCACTGGATGAACAATTTAATGACATGGCAAAAACAAAAATTGAAATCGGTTACACCGAAGAAGGGGAAGACGAATTGGATGACCAAGCCCGTGCAGAGGAAGAAAGGCAAAGAGCGAAGGCTGCTGGGGATTTGGGGTCTGAAGTAATAGCGGCTGAAGGCTATATAGGCGGAAAAGCCGTGGAAGGGGCTAAATATTTAGAGGGAAAACTGGCTGAAAAAGCAAAAGCTGGTTTTGAAGCATTAAAAAACAGGTTCAAAAAAGAAACTGGCAGAGAGCCTACGCCTGATGAGGAAGATAAAATGGCTGAAGATATTGTGAACCAAATGCCGTTGGAAGAAGTTCCAGAATCTCCGCAAATGCCAGAAGTGGCTGAACCAACAGTTGAAGAGCCTCCATCACCATACATGCCGATAACTCCTGAAGGATACATCCCAGAAGAGCAGGCGCAAGAAATGGTTGAAGATTTAAGGCGGCAGAAAATAATCAAGAACGGCAAGAACGGGGCTGGGCAAAATGTTTGAAGCTGATACAAAATACAAAAAAATGTCTTTCCAAGAAGCGGAAGACATACTGGGTGATAAAGCTGGCTGGGAACTATCGGCTATGGAAAGAGCATTGACCGTGACAAGGGCACTAAATTCTGAAGAAGAAGAGGAAAGATTAGCGGCGGTAAGGGTTTATCTGAAAAATAAGGGCAAAAGAACGCAAAAAACACTCGCTGAACGCAACCGACAAAAGAAAAAAGGGTGGGTAAGTGAATCCGCAAGGCACGCACTGGCTGCGAAGAAAATAAAGACGGGTGGGAAGAAAAGCGGAATGATTATTACGCCTTCTTACACTAAAACAACAATAGAAGGGGGAGACCCCATCACAGGTAAAATATCAAGCATTGAGATGTTTGTTCCAGAGTCGGTGGCTAAAAACATTTCCGAAGAAGAAAGAGAAAGGATAATTAAAAAATACCAGAACAAAGAGAACTGGAAAAATCCGCCGACGATTGCGGTGGCAAGAACTGAAGAAGACGCAAGGAAAATTGCAGATGTTTTCACATATTACCTTGGCGGTGCGGAAATTACTCCCACACCAGCAGGTCAATTTAAGGTTACAAGCAAAGGGTATTATTACTACATAGGTGCGTGATTGAAATGCCGTTTCTTCCAATTTCATCGGGGTTTGCAGATACAGGAAAACCAAGGGGAAAAATGTCCTTCGCCCCGAAGAAAGGCATTTCCATGAAGACAGCTTTCTTTTCAGTAAGACCATTCGGGAAAAAGAGACCATATCCGTGGGAGGGCAAAAAATCCTTGGGTGGCAAGATTGGGGACACGACTTTAGAGGTGATGATGAGACCTTACGTCCTTTCAGCAGAATATTCGCCATTATCGGGTCTTGTCAAACCAAAAAAACCAACTAAAAGAGAAAGGCAAATGGAAAAATTAAGTGCTGCGCCAAAATTCGGGGATTTTGTTTTACGGCAAAAACACGCAAGCAAATGGGGCATTACAGGCGGGGGGCTGGGTTTTTTCTTTGCACCCAACCCTGTTTTAGGGGCTTTCGGCGGATATATGGGCGGCATCGGGCTTTACACATTAAAGCACCCAAAACTAATCGGGCAATATAAGCAGGAAATGCTTAAAAAATACGGCATCAAAAAAAAGGCGTTATGGAGATATTGAGGGGATTGAATGGTTAAAAAAGGATTGCTAAAGGCATGGAAGAAAAAAGGCTATAAGTGGGCAATAAAAACAAAATTCCAGACCATAGGCGACAAAAAACCAAAAACCAGATACAAGCTAATCAAAACAAAAGCGGACTTAAAATTTTGGAAATTCATTGCAAGAGGGCTAAAAGGCAAGACGATAAAATTGTGAAGGTGAAATGAATGGCGAGAAAACAAAGCAGAAAACAATCGCTAAAACAAAAAATGCGCCGACTAAAAGCATACAGGCGATTAATGAGGCTTAAAATCGAAAAAAAAATGCGAAGAATGCGAAGAAAATTTTAAAAAAAGGTGAAATGAATGGCGAGAAAAATGTTCAGCTTTTCTTATGCAAACCCAAGGCAATGGGTTCAAAAGCATGAAGGCATGATAATTAAAACAGCCAGAGGTGCGGGTCTCGCTGCTGGATTTACTGGCGGGGCAATCGGTGCAATGATAACCAGAAATCCCCTAACAATGTCCCCTATGTGGGCTGGCGGGACGATTGGCGGAACTTTTGCAGGAGACGTGCTTGGAAGAAGGCTTGCAAGGTCTTTGGAAGCAAGGCTGCCCACAAAAACATCATTCAAAATTCCAAGGATAAGAATGCCCTCGGCAAGAAGGGTAGTCATAACACCATTTGCAGCCAAATACGGGCTTCAAAAGATGAAAATGCCATCAACAATGCAGATAATCGCATCGCCTGTATTAATTCCATTTAAGGTAGGGGAAGCCTTTGGAAATGTGGTAGTAAACCGCAGGAAAAGAATGATGGCAAAACAATTGTCTTTTGTTCCAGCGAGGAGAAATTCTTTCATTTGAAAAAATAAAGGGGGATTACAATGGGCAGAAAAAAACGAAAAGGCTCTTTCAGGGAAATTGTTGCAACTTACAAAACTGGCGAAAAACTCGCCAATGCAGCAATGAAAAGGGTTGATAGGCTTGCAAAAAAACATAAAATCGGCGCAAAATAATTTTGTAAAAAGCGATGAGGCGGTTTCCCGTTCAAGGGTTGTGGCAAGAAAAAATGTTTTGAAGAGGCTGAAGGCGATTTAGACTATCCAAAAACCTTATAAAGGGCGGGTGTGTATTATTCATTGCTATTTGATAGATAGAGGGAAAGATAGGTATGAAGGGAAAGATTTGGATTAGTAAAGCATATAAAAACACGAAAGTCAATTTCATAAAAAGTCAAATGCAAATCAACAAATTGCTTGAAATTAACGGAATAATTGAAAGACAATACTCTGATTCTCTTGAAAAAGGAAAAAATCAAATCATTTTTTTAAAGCCGCTTGAATTCGAAGGAAAAAAATTTAAAATCGGAGTAAAAATAACAATTCCAAATGTAACGGAAAAAAACCGTAATCAGTTATATAGGGCTCTTTTTTATTATTTAAAAGCAAAATTTGAAAGCCTTACGTTTGGTTTTGTTGAAGAATATAATGAGGCATTTGTAAAAGAATTTATGCCTTATTTAATTGCCGATAAATCAGGCAGAACAATAGCGGACATAATTTTACCCAAATA
>CAYOAS010000094.1:0-5566 GCA_964402015.1 uncultured archaeon
GCCCTTTGATTTGTTTTCCTTCATCCAGGTGCTTTCTTAAAGAGCGCGTTATTGTTGCTTTAGGGAACGGCGGTTCTTCTCCTTCCAGGGAAACTGTTTTGACTTTTTTTTTCGAGCTTTCGTCAATCGAGTTTATTATTGCATCGCAGTTTTCTTGGATGCACTTCAGTTTTTGCACTAACTCGCTTTTTTCAGATTCAATTTCTTGAATGAATTCGTACGGAGCAATAGCTTCTTTTAACATGTCATAGCTTGCGAACGTGTATGGTTGGGCGTTCATTTTTGTTCCCAATCTTTCAATCATTTTTGCAAGCCAGAGATTGAGCTCGTCTTTTACCTGCCCCTTGATTTGTTTTCCTTTGGAAAGGTTTTTGCGCAGCATGTTTACAATAGTAGCGCGCGGGAAAGGAAGCTTGCTTTCAGGCAATTCTTGCTCTGATTCCTCGATCTTTTCTATCTCGTTTTCAACGGATTGCTTTTCTTCCGCAATTTTTTCTTTGATTTCCTTGGTTGTTTCAACTGCTTTCTCGCAGGTTTGCTTTTTTGCCTCTTTCTCTTGTTTATTCTTTAAGTCTTCCACAAGTGCCTTTTGCTTTTTCAAAAAACTCCCTCCAAAAATCAATCAACTAGCAATAAAGAATTTGATATATTATGCTCCCAACGTTCAGGTTTTAAAGCCTAACCATGCAAAAAAAGAGGGGCTTTTTAAAGGCTGGTTGTTTTGGCAATTGACGAAAAAAACGCCTGTTGAAATTCTTTTCAATTCCTTCTTTTGCATAACGTTTAAAACCACTTGTTATAATATGTTATAATTGGTGGTTTTTTTTGAATGTTTTTGAAAGCAAGGTAAGGCGCGTGGGCAGCTCTTTCGGGTTGCTTATCCCAAAGGAAATTGTAGAAGGCGAGAAAATCAGGGAATCGCAAACAGTAAAGGTTGTTATAATAAAGAAGGACTTGGCTTTGATTGACAAGGCTTTTGGTTCTGCTCCAAAGCTTAAACCTTTTATCAGAGAAAATGATGACAGGGAGTTTTAGCTTGCTTGTCGATACTTCCGCTTGGGTGGAATTTCTTAAGGGTTCGGAAAAAGGGCAAAAAATCCGCAATATCCTGAAGGCTGAAACATGCTTTACCAGTATTATCTCTATTGCCGAGCTAAGCTCTATCGGCCTTGAAATAGGGTATGAACCGGCTGAAATACTTTCCAAAGTTAAATCCCTTTCTTATTTTCTTGGTCTGGATGAAAACATTCTGCTGCTTGCAGGAAAAATAAAATCCGAAAAAAGAAAGATATTCAAAAATTTTGGGCTAATTGATGCGATAATTCTTTCAACAGCAAAACAAAATGGATTGAAGATTATAAGCTGTGATGTGCATTTCAAGGGCGAAGGCAACTTAATTTCCTGATTGCAAATGTTCATTTGTATTCTTTCCTCAGCCTTTCAAACTTGCCTTCCTTGATTGCTTCCCTTGCGCGCCTGATGAGGTTTTGCGTGAAAAACAAATTGTGCAGTGTCAAATATTTTTGGCTGTTTTCCTCGCGCGTTCTAACCAAATGGTGCAAATAGCTTCTGGAATGGCTCTTGCACACAACGCAATCGCACTCCTTGCCCAGCGGTTTTGTGTCAAAGCGATAAGCGGAATTTTTTAGATTTATGTTGCCGCGTTTTGTCATTGCTGTTCCGTGCCTTGCAATGCGCGCTGGAAAGCAGCTGTCAAAAATGTCAATGCCCAAAGAAATGCAATCCAATAATTCTTTTGCCGACCCAACGCCCATAAGATAACGCGGCAATTTTTCAGAAATTTCTTTTTCCGCTGCATTTACTGTTTCGAGCATTTTCTTTTTTTCTTCTCCAATGCAAAGGCCGCCGAGAGCAATTCCATCAAAACCAATTTCGCAAATCTCGCGCGTGCTTTTTTTTCTTAATTCCTTTTTTGTTCCGCCTTGGCAGATGCCAAACAATAATTGTTTTTTGTTCTTGTGCGCGTGCAAGCATCTTTCTGCCCAGCGCGTTGTCCTTGCAGCGCTTTCTTCCAATCTTTTTTTTGTGCTGTCATGCAACGGAACATCATCGAGGCACATTGCAACGTCGCTTCCCAAAATGTTTTGTATCCTGATGCTTTTTTCCGGAGTGAAGAGGCTGGTTTTTCCAGTGTAGGGATTGAGAAAGTGCACGCCTTTTTCTTCGAGGCGCTTGCAGAATTCTTTTGAAAGAACTTGAAATCCGCCGCTGTCAGTGAAAATGCCTTTTTTCCAGCCAATAAAATCATGCAATTGCCCGTGCTTTTTTATTACCTGCAATCCAGGTTTAAGGTATAAAATAAACGCGTTGCTGATAATGCATTCAGTTCCTGTTTGCGCGAGCTCTTGCTGCGTTAACCATTTCACGCTGCCTTTTGTTGCAACAGGCATGAAGAAAGGAGTTTCAATTGCCCCGTGCGCTGTATGCAGCGTGCCACTGCGGGCTTTGCTGTCTGTTTGTTTCAATTCAAATTTTTTCATTAATTGAAAAAAGCCACAAAGGATTTTTAATTCTTTGACAGCCTCAAAATAAGGCTTTTTTGTTCCACTGGCATATTGCTTTAAATATGTGTTTTCACATATTATCTTTTGGTGGTCTTTTTGGCTAATTTGACGTTGGCTATTTCAGATTCTTTGAAGAAGAAGATGGAAAAACATTCGGAGATTAGGTGGAGTAACCTTGCAAGGACGGCTTTTGAAGAAAAGCTCAAAGAGCTTGAGTGGATTGATTCTGTCTTGAAGGACAGTTCTTTTTCTGAAGCCGATGCCGAAGCGCTCGGTCACAAAATAAAGGCTGAAATAAGGCACAGGTTTGACAAAAGGTTCAGTTCATGAAACTGGTTGTTGACACCAACCGCATTATTGCCGCGCTGGTGAAGGATTCTGTTTCCAGAAAAATATTGTTCAGTTCGAAATTCGTCTTTTTCAGCGTGCGCTTTTCGATTCTTGAAGTGCAAAAATACAAAGATTTGATTCTGAAGAAAACTATGCTTTCAGAATCAGATTTTCTACAGCTTATGGACTTGGTTTTTTCAAAAGTCACAATGATTGATGATTTAGAAATCAGCAATGCAGTTTTATCGAAAGCAAAGGTCGTAATGGATGATATTGACAAAAATGACATGGTCTTCGTTGCAGCAGCGCTTTCGCTCGACTGTGACGGAATCTGGTCGGATGACAAGCATTTTTCCAGACAAAAAATTGCCAAAACCTTTTCAACCGCAGAATTATTTAAAATGCTCTAAAAAGAACAGTCTCAAAATGGCTCTTGTAATTTTGGTTAAAATCATATTTAAACGCTTTTTACTGCCTTTTTTGGCGCTTTTTTTAAAAACCCTTTCCTTTTGAAATTCATTAGTTAACCAATTGGAGGTTGTTTTATGGCAGAAGTTTTGGTTGTTGCATCAAAAGTAAAGGACGCAATTAAGTCAGCAGGCATGAATTGCGGCGGAGACTTTGTAGAGGAACTAAGCAAGAATGTTGCAGAGCAAATAAAGAAAGCTGCATACAGGGCAAAAGAAAACGGAAGAAAAACAGTCCGCGCATGTGACTTGTAATTGTTACTGCAGTTTGTGGGATTGCATTAGCAATCGTATATTTGCCGGTTTTTCTGTGCCGTTAGGCATATCCTGCTGCAAGCAGGATTTTCGCCAGCCTTAGTAAGGCTGCGGAAGAAAAACAGCAAGGGCATGCGACTTGTAACGGTTTTACTAAAATGTCATAAAATGCAACCTCTTTCAGAGGTTGGATTTGCCTTCGGCAAAATTCAAAGGAAAAGCAAATTGCTTTTCCTTTTAACTATTTTTTATGGCACCAATCTTTTGATTTCGTAATAATTGATTTCGTCTTCGCTGTCAACAATCGCTTGTATTGCAATTGTTTTGAGGTTTTGTGCCAGCCTTACCATTCTGCTCAATCCAGTCATGCCAAGTTTTTCGCTTTGCGTCTTTATGTCAACAACCCATTGCGAGTGCTCTTCTCCAGGCTTTTTTCCTCGCGGATAAACCCTGAAATCGAATCCAAACTTGAATCCCGTGCGGACGCAATAGCCCCTGTCGCGCAGGTCTTTGAAAACAAGTTGCTTGCTGTAAAACTTTTTGTCTTTTTTTTCTCCAATCGCAAGCAATTTTTTTTTGTCAACTTTTTTTCCTTTAGAATCCTTTACTGTCAGCTTTCCTTTTTCAGTCAGGTAAAGCGCTTCGTGCAAATCCAGGACCAGTTCGCGTTCTTTCCGCTCGCCAAAGCCTTTTTGTATCAATTGGTCGCGAATGTTTTTTTCAGAAACAATCACTTTGTTTTCCGCAAGCATTACCATAAAACCACTTGAAAAAATGTGTTGAATATCTCAAACTTTCAATGGCACAATGCAAAGCCAAATATTTTTTTGTTCAACCACTTTAAATTATCAAACAAAAAGCATTAAATGCATTGGTTTTCCGGCATCATTCGCTGTACCAGACAGTGTTCACTATCCAGACAATCAATGCAAAAACGTCAATTATTATCAGCAAGCCGCCGGCAAGCTTCAGTACTGCCTCGAAGAATATGCCTGAAAAAAGGCTTGTTGCAGCAAACACCAAACCATAGCCTGTCGCAAAGACAGCGGAAAATTTTGCAATGAAGCTGAAAAAGCCCATAATATAATGAATAATCTTTTTGGGTTTAAAAGAGTTTCTTGTTAAACGTGGCTTTTTTTATTTTTCTTTTTTAAAATCAGGTAACCCAAATGCAGCCATGCTATTGCGGACAAGGCCATTGCAAACCAGATTATTATTGCGACTGCCGGTTCTATTCTTGTTGTGTTTGTTACAGCCGATGTTATTACTGAAATCCCCAGAATAATAAGCGGGTTTCTCGGGCTTGCAACATTCCAGAGCCAGCCAAGCAACGACACTGGGGAAACCGTCAGAATCAACAGCAGAATATTTATTGAAAGAACAATATTGCCAAACATTGTCTTCTTAAAAAAAAGGTTTCCGAGCCCAGGAAGAATTATGTTTCCGATAATTGAAAGAAAAATCTTGCCTTGTCTTGATTTCTTTTCGGGTTTTGCAGTTATGCCTTCAAGGGTTCGCGGGAAATTTTTTCTTTTTTTGTCAACGGCAGAACTTCAACCTGTTTTTTTTCGAACTTGTGAACATCAAGAGTTTCAGGGTCAATTGTTTCAGGCATTTCCTATTATTGTTTTATGCCTTAAAAAAGCTTTCTTTTCATTATTCAACTATGCTTAAAAACAATAAAGGGCATTAGATTGTTGGTGTTTTTTTTGGAGAAAAAAAGCTTGGAAAAAAAGATTGATGCCTGGAGCGATGCAGCAATAACTGATTACGAGCATGTTTTTAAGGAATTCGGGTTGAAAAAAATGCCGGAAAGCATTTCCAAAAACCTTGGCCATTTTTTTTTCGAGCGCGGAATTGTATTGGCGCACAGGGATTTCGAAAAGGTTTTCTCGTGCATTGAATCAAAAAAGCCGTTCATCAACATGACTGGCATTGCAAGCTCTGGCAACTATCATTTGGGCCACAAGATTGACATCGACTTGTTTT
>CAYOAS010000095.1:0-5557 GCA_964402015.1 uncultured archaeon
AAATTCAGGTACCTAATAATCACAAAAAGAAAAAAAACCTAATTTATACGCAAAGCCTTTAAAACGGCTTTTTTTTTGGCAGAATTCCTATTTGGGAAAAGGCTCCCTACTTGTTCCTTTTTTCGCAAGCCTTTTGGGAAAAGGCTTCTTTCAATAGTGCTTCAGCAACAGTTCTTGCTTCAGCCTTGTCGTTTGTGTCCTTGACTATTATTTTTCCACTGCGAAAAAAGCTGACTGGATGATTTGAAACGCGAAGCATTAACAAATAGGGCGTTTCAATTTCAACAAAACTTTTTGTCAATCGCAATTTGTCAGCAAGCGCCTGCAAATCCAAAGCCTGCTTTTGCTTTGGAATAAACTCGAAAGCAATCCTGCTCTTGCACGGCTGCGCAACAAAATCGCTCAATTGCATTATTTTTCCTTCATTGTTTCTTCGAATTCTTTTAATATTTTTTCAATCATTTTTTTTATTTCAGGGTTTTTTGCATCACCGAATTTTTTATACCATAAATAAAAATCGTCAAGCAATTTGTTTTCGGGATGCGCGCGCTTATATTCAATCGCCTGCATCATGCAATCCAGCCTGTCAAGGTCTTTAACAAAAACAGATGTTTTTGTTTCTCGTTCTTCAAATTCTTTCCAAAGAGAAACAATTTCTTCCCGCGATTGCTCGTCAAGCAGCGAAGAAATCTGTTCCATTGCTTTTTCTTCGTTTTTGCTTTTTTGCTCTTTGCTCATGCTCGGTTTTATTCCAATGTTGTTTTCACAGCTGTCAAAATGGTCGCGTGAAATATCGCCCGTAATTGCCTCTGCCAAATCATGCACCAAAGCCATTTTTACTGCCTTTTCAGAGTCAATTCCAATTTTTTTTGAAAAAACCATTGCCATCAATGCAACGCGCCACGAATGGTCTGCAACGCTTTCCGCCTCTGCAATATTGCGGTCAAGCCAGCCGGAACGCTTGGTTTTCTTTAGCTTGTTTGCCATTTCAAGAAAAGCAATGTAATCCATTTTTCACTCCTTTACAATCATTGCGCTGGAAACAATTAATAATATTGTTCCGATTGCCTGCACAAAAGAAATTGTTTCGCCGAGCCAGAGCGTTGACAACAGCAATCCTGACACAACCTGCACTGACAAGAGCACAGCAACAAGCCATGCCGCGGTTTTTTTCAGTGCGAGCGCGTATAGCCAGAAGCCGAAAACATAAAAAGACAAAACAAAGAACGCGAAAAGAACTGGGTTTGGCAATGCGCTTGCAGAATTATTGGGAAAAAAAAGAATTGACAGTGCAAGCAGTATGATTCCGCCGAATAAGTTCAGGAAAAACGCGAGGTTCAAGGCTGTTGTTTTTTGCATTGCTTTTTTTGCAGAGAAATAGCTAAGTGCAAAGAAAACCAGCGAAGCCAATATCGCAATGTCGCCAAGGTTGATTGACTGCAGTGAAATGTTCCCTCCGGTTGCAACTATTATTGCTGCTGCAAGGGAAACAAAAAACAATATTGTGCTTTTTGCGGAAATTTTTTCCCCGAAAAGGATTACGCCAAGCAGCAATACTAGCGCTGGCTCCATCCTCAGCAGTATTGACGCGTTTGTGCCGCTTGCAAACGAAAAGCCAAAAATCAAAAGGCTGCTGGCAACGAGAGTGCGGAACAACATGGTTTCAAAAAAGCTTTTCTTTTCCAAAAAAATTTCTTTTACCGAGATTCTTTCTTTGGTGAAAAATGAAATCAGGAACAAAAAAGGCGTTGAAGCAAGCAGGCTTGCGGAAAGCAAGAAAAAAACATTTGCCTGTTTTGCAATAACAGTGCCAACAACAGTATTTGCGCCGATAAGTATTCCAGACAGCAGCGCGAAAAGAGCGCCCTCAGTTTTTTTATCCATTTTCCAACGCCTCTTTTGCAGCAAGAGCGTTTTCCACAATTTTTTCAACGTCAAGCTTTTCTTCGTTTTCTTCTGTTGCTGGAACCGCGCGTGTTGCAGCAAGATTATTAATCTATTTTTGCAGCCCCATTGCCTTCATAGGTTAGAGAATCGTCGTTTTGGCTTAATGCCTTGAGTGCTGCTCTGTCATATGGTTCTTGAGATAGGATGAGTTTTGAAATATATTTGATGGCTAGTGCCCTCGCAGAATTAACGGATTCCGAAACCGTAGATTTCTTTATTATTGATAAAGGGATTTGGTTTGATACATCAAGAACTGGTTTGGCCGCAAGGTCTCTCAAAGGGGTTGATTCATATTTATGTATTCGGGGGAACCAAAACTTGCCTGCATATCCAATAAATGACTTGCATCCTTTGCCAACGGCTGATTTTCCCAGATTGACAACACAATTGCACGCCCTGGTAAATGTTATTGAATTTTTTAGCAGATGGGATGACGATTCATCCATAACGATTTCATAGTTGTGCCCGCATATCTGAGATTCGTTTCCATGACCATTAAAGAACACAAAATCAGCAGGATTTTTTTCAAGCTTACCCTGCACTTCAGACCTTGTTGCTCTATGACCATCTGATTTGTCAACAGTCCATCCATGAGCTTCGGCGGATTTTATTACCTCTATAGACCAAGCGCGGAGATAATCTGTGCCTTTGTCATGCTGGGGCATAGTTATAAACAGTCTTGTCATTCAACCATCTTTGCAAACTTTGGCAGCTTCCTCAAAAACATGAGTTCCATTTCAGTAGCTGCTTTTCCTACTTCAGTATCTTTCTCAACCTCTTCAATAAGCTGGTTTCTGGTAAAGTCTCCATATGCGCCTATCGAAAAACTTACATCTGGAGGAACCGCATTCAATCTGGCAATCACCAATTTTTTCAAATATTTTTCATCCACCTCAATCACCCAACAAACCAAGTTCATCCATAAGCCTGACTATTTGATCTCCTTTTTTTGTTTTGCCTCTAACTTCAACATTGGTCGTTGACCAATTAACCGGTTCGTCATCCACCACTGCAACAATTTCATCCCGCAGGCTAATTGGTATTTTGGCGAAAGTCTTTAAAAATTTAGACCTCAACAACTCTATGTCTGTTTCTTTGGGCATAAAAAAACCAAAAGTCCTTGAATATAGAATATTTCAAACTTAAAATAATTTTCGATTTGTTGAAGGATGCCAACCATTTTTTTCTTTTCTAGTTTTCATCCTTCCTTTTTCTCCTCGGGCAGTGAATGGATAACTTTTAACCATTTTTTGCTTTGCATTTGCCTATTCATGTTGCCTTGTGCACAACAACACTCTTTTTTTGGCTTTTGCACCAAAAAACCCTTAATAAACCATAGAGTATTATTCTTTAATAGCATTCTTCTTTTTTTGGATAAAGCAACGCTTTTTTTTGGGTGAACAATTGCATAAGATACGGGCAATAATTTTTGATTTGGATGATACTTTGTTTGATTGTTCTGGCCAGTTGGTTGCTAGCGCGCAGAAGCGCGCGGCAATTGCAATGATAAAAGCGGGATTGCCGGGCACTGCAGGGCTTGTTTTGAAAAAACAATTAGAGTTGTTGAAAAGGCTTGGCCCGAGAATAAATGTTTTCGACGAAATTTGCACTGAACTTGGAATAAAAGAAAAACAAGCAGAGAAAATAGTTAACGCTGCTTTGGAAGCCTATAACAGCGATGCTGTCGAAGACATTCGCCTTTTTGGCGGCGTAAAACAAATGCTTGCGCGCTTTAAGAAAAAAGGAATGAAGACAGCCATTGTAAGCAGTGGCCTGCACAATAGGCAAATGAAAAAAATAGAATTGTTAGGCTTAAAAAATGCAGTTGATTTGATTGTAGTGCATGACATTGAAAAGGGCAACAGCAAGGAACATGCCTTCAAAAAAGTTCTTGCAGAACTGAAGCTCAAGCCAAGCGAAGTGGTTTCTGTCGGTGACAGGATTCAAAGCGAAATAAAAATCAGCAACGCATTGGGCATGACGACAGTGCGGTTGCTTCACGGCAGATACAAAAAACTCTTGCCAAAAAACGATTTGGAGCAATCGGATTTTGAAATAAAAAAAATAACTGATTTGGAAAAAAAAATCAGGGAAATGGAAAAAAATGGTTCTGGAAAAAAGTCGAACGGGTTGAGGGTTGTTGCAATCGGCGGTGGAACAGGCTTGCCATTGGTGCTTAGCAGCCTCAAGCAATACACAAAAAACATTACTGCAATAGTAACGGTTACTGATTGCGGCAGGAGCACTGGCATACTGAGAAAAGAATTTGGGATTCCTGCGCCAGGCGACCTGAGAAACTGCCTTATTGCACTGGGTAAATCAGAAAAACTCTTGCTCGATTTGTTCAATTACAGGTTTGGTGGCAGCATGCTGAAAGACCTGAGTTTTGGAAACCTGTTGTTGGTTGCATTGACAAAAACAACAGGAAGCTTTGAGAATGCAGTAAAGGTGGCGGGAAAGATTCTTGCGATTGAAGGACAGGTTTTGCCTTCAACGCTGCAGAACGTGCATATCTGCACTGAACTCGAGGACGGAACAGTTTTTTCAAACGAGGATGCCTTGATTCAAAGGGATGCCTTGCCTGCAAAGCTTGCAAAAAGAGCCAGAATAAAAAAAGTTTTCCTTAAACCCGCTAATGCAAAAATTTTGTCCGAAGCAAGAAAAGCAATCCTTAAAGCAGACCTGATAATAATCGGGCCTGGCAGCTTGTTTACGAGCGTTATAACAAACTTGTTGGTAAAAGGAATGAAAGAAGCCATAAAAAAAAGCAATGCAAAAAAAGTTTTTGTTGCAAACGTAATGACACAGGTAAACCAAACCCATGGTTTAAAGCTGTCAGGCCATATCAATGCAATCGAAAAATACTTGGGCAAGGGAATAATTGACTTTGTAGTATTCAACAACAAAAAGCCAAACAAGCAAATCCTTGGCAAATATCTTGCGGAACAAAGCTTTTTTGTTGAAAACGATTTGAAACAAGCAAAAAGAAAACCAAAACTGATAGGGGCAAACCTTGTCGAAACACCTGTTTTTTCCGCAAAAAAAGCAACAAAACAAAGGCTATTGCGGCATGACCCGAAAAAGCTTGGTAAAATACTGTTAAGCATTTTTTGCCCATTAGAAAAATTGGAAAACCCGTTAAGTCGTGTTAATTAAATCATTGCGCCGGTCATTGCGTCGATTTTTATTATTCGGCTTTTTTCAATGCTTTGCACTATTGCCTCGTAAACCGGCCTGTAAATTTCGTCAATCTTTTTCACGTTTGCTTCAGGAAAAAGCTTTTGCATGAGCTTTTCGGCCTCGTTTTTTTCAAACAATTGTTTTTCTATTGAAACCACTTCAGTCTTTGCAAACGGAACATTGATTATTGACTGCAACAGGGTGTGCCTTGCGTCCGTTGGAATTGATATTTCTTTCGGTATTTCCAAAAAGTTTTTTCCGCTTTGCAATTGCTCTTTGACAAGCCCGTTTTCAACAAGTTCCCTCAGCACTTTTGCCTGGTCTGTTGTTTCAAAAACAAAAGTTTTTCCTTGCCTTTGTGAAAACTCTATTTTTTTGAAAAGGCTTATTTCTTCCGCTGGCGCGTTCCACAATAATTTTACTCCGTTGG
>CAYOAS010000096.1:0-5551 GCA_964402015.1 uncultured archaeon
TTTACTCACGCTGTCCCACAAAGGGCCAGGGTCTGCTCATAGATTTTCCGGACATTCTTCGCGGAATCTTCCCAGCGGAACTTATGGGCCTCAGAAAAACCATTCTTGCAAAGAGTGGCCTGAAGAGGAGGACGTCTGAGAACAGCCACTATTTTGTTTGCCATTTCATTTGTGTCCCAGAAATCAACGACAAAACAATGCTTTACAATTTCCTTGACTCCGGAATTGCTTGAAACAATTGTTGGCACGCCGCTGCACATTGCTTCCAGGCCGCCGATTCCAAACGGCTCGCTTACTGAAGGCATGACATAACAGGAAGCAAGCTTGTAATAATCCTCAATGTTCTGCTGGAAGCCGACAAAACTAACTTTGTCGGAAATTCCCAAATCAATTGCCTTGTTGATCAATTGTGGCAGCATATAACCGCTGCCAACAAGGACAAAACGCGCTTTTTTGTTTTTTTCCAAAACCTTTGCCGCGGCATCAAGGAAAAAATCAGGGCCTTTTTGCACTGTCAATCTGCCGGTGAACAAAACAATCTGTTCGTCCAAGCCAAACTGTTGCTGTGCGGCATTCATGAATTGTTCTGCCTCGATTGCATTGTAAACAACTGAAATCTTTTCCCTTGGAACAGAATAACGCGTTGCCAATTGCTCTTTCATGTAATTGCTGACAGTAATAACGCGGTTTGCCTCGAACATTCCTTTCCATTCAATGTCGCAAATCCACTGGTTTGGATTCAGGCTTCCAGTGCGGTCAAATTCAGTTGAATGCACTGAAACAACAAGCGGCTTTCCGGAAAACTTTTTTATTTCAATTCCCGCGGGAAAAGCCATCCAGTCCTGCGCGTGAATAACGTCAAATTCTTCCAGCTTTGCTGCCTCGACTGCCTCGCGCGTGAAAGCATCAACTGCAGCAAAAAAATCGTTGCCATAAACGTTTTCAGTCTTTTTTCCGCTGCCGGAAACAGTGCTTGCGGCATACGCGCCAAAGCGGGTGCGCGACTTTCCAACCTGAACAACCTTTATAAAGCCGGGATTGATTTCCATGCCAGTAAATGGCATCAAAAAAGTGATTTGAGCATTTTTGCGGGAAAGCGCTTTTGTCAAGCCAAGGCAGTGGGTGCCAAGCCCGCCGGATTTAAACGGAGGAAATTCCCAACCAAGCATTAAAACTCGCATTTTTTTCACCAATCGTTGGACCCTGTGAAAAAACAAAAAAAGGCAAAGGCGGACTAATCACTAACATTTACAATCAAAGTTCTTTAAGAACTTTGCCTATTCGAATTGCAAATTCAAAATTTTTTTTGAAAAAACAAAAAAATATTAAGCCGAAACCACTTTATTAAGCCATGGAAAGAAAATTTGACGTGTTGTGCATTGGAAACGCTGCCATGGATGCCTTTGTAGAGCTGCCAAAGCAGCATTTAGAAAAAAATTGCCTCGTAATTCCAATAGGAACAAAAATAGAAACAAAAAATTTGTCACTGCACAGTGGTGGCGGGGCAACAAATACTTCTGTCGGGTTTGCGCGGCGCAACCTAAAAACAGCAATAATGGCTTCAATAGGGGCAGATGACTTCGGAAGAGAAATAAAAGCAGAATTGCAAAAGGAAAACGTCGACACGCAACATATTTTTGAAACAAAAAACTATCACACAGCATTCTCCGTTATCCTAACTGGCTTTGGCAACAGAATAATCTTGGTTTACCGCGGAGCAACAAGACACTTGACAGAAAAAAAAGCAATAAAATTCGGCGCACTAAAAAAAACAAAATGGCTCTATCTAAGCAGCCTGCACTCGCCCCCTGGAACAACAAAAAAAATAATTGCCAAGGCAAAAAAATACCGCACACTAATCGCATTCAATCCCGGAAAATCAGAACTAAAAAAACGCCTGGAAGGAATTAACGGAATAGACATTCTATCCGTAAACGAGGAAGAAGCCACGCAAATTACAAAAAACAAAAACATAAAACAAAACTTTAAGGCTCTTTCAAAAATCGCAAAAATAATAGTAATCACAAAAGGCCCAAAAGGCGCAGAAGCATTTGACGGAAATCGCTTTTACCAAACAAAATCAAAAAAAGTAAATGCAAAAGACACTACTGGCGCGGGAGACGCTTTCAACTCTGGATTTTTGTCTGAAATAATCAAGGGCCACGGCATTCAATCAGCGTTGCACGAGGGAATAGAAAACAGTTGTTCGGTAATAAAATATTTGGGCGCAAAAAACAAACTATTATCAAAAAAATAGCTCAAAACGCGAACTGCAGAGCGCCTGCACGAAAACTTTTTATACCAGTTAATTGTTTTATTTAAGCGGAGTGATTGTAAATGGCGGAACAGCAAGAGCCAATAAACGAAGTGATTGTTATTTTGAACAATTGGGCGGATTCATTGAAAAAATTTTTTGCAAAAAACAACCATTCTGACCTTAGGCACGCTTACGGCAGCGAATGCGCAACAGTATTATTGCGAGAGGTAAAGCATCCGGACCATTATTTTTACCTGAAATCCGGGCTGGCACTCAAAGGCCTTTGCGACCTTGAATCAGTATTGTTAGAAATGGACAACGAAACATTCAACTACCACGTGAAAAAAGGCCAGAACGATTTTGCAAAATGGGTCAGGGACACCATTGGCGACGAAAAGCTTGCTTCAAAGCTCGAATTGCTTGATGCCAAGGAAGAAATGGCAAAGGCAGTCAGCGTGAGGGTTGCGGCTTTCAAGAGAAGAATTCAATGACAGCAAAAAAGCTGCAATTGGAAGAATTCGAGGAAAAAATTTTTCTGCTTCTTTTCGGCGAGGGAAAAACAATCGAGCAACTGCACTCTGAAACAGGCGTTGGCTACAACAGGCTCCTGCCAAAAATAAAAAAATTGTTGAACGAAAAGAAAATAAAAAAAATGCAGGGTTATCCCACCAAGTTTGCTCTTGAAAAAGAAAGCGAACGCATAACAAAAAAAATCCTTGCAAAAAGCGATTTTTCAGACCTGGAACAAATAACCTGCAAAACAAAATGATTTTGTTGAAAAGTGATTGCATGAAAATCGGCCTCCTTGATTACAAAAAGGAATCTTTCACGCAGGACATAATGAAAAAATTGCTGGAATTCGGCTATCATGCAGAATATGTTTCGCTGAAACAGCAAAAATTGCCTATAGAAAAAAAATTTGACGTAATACTGGACCGTGCTGGATTTCAATACGATTTTTTGCACGAAACAATGAAGGCAATGGCAATGCGCGGAACTTATGTGATAAATAATCCTTTTGCTTACACTGCCGGAAACAAAATAATGGACGCAATGCTCTGCGCGGAACTCGGAATCAAAACGCCAAAAACGCTTTTTTTGCCGCAGATTGACGAGGAATGGGAGCAAGGAGACCCAGTGGAACAGCCTGCCTGGGAAGAAATAGAAAAAGAAATGGAATTCCCCGCAATAATGAAATCATTTAACGGTTATGCTTGGGAAAACGTTTTTGAAGTCAAAAATCTGGAGGAAGCAAAAAATAAATTTGAAGAATTGAAAAAAAACAATGCAATGCTCTTGCAGGAAAAAATAAGTTTTGTGGATTATTACCGCGTTTTCTGCATCAACAAAAAAGATTTGCTGGTTGCAAAATGGAAACCAGCGCCAGCGGGTTTGGGCGAACTATTGTTTGTCGAGCCCTTACAGGCAGAGGATTTGTGCAAAAAAATTGAAAAGCAAACAATAAAATTAAACGAACGGCTGGATTTTGACATCAATGCTGTTGAATGGTGCATTGACAAAAACGGCACTGCAATTGTAATTGACGCTTTCAACGAAGTCCCGGAAATGAACAAAGAACGCATGCCGGAACAATATTATTGGTGGATGATTGACAGGACAGTTGACTGCATCCGAAAAAAAGCGGAAAAGCACAAAAAAAACAAGACAATGTTCTGACGCCAAGCCCTTTCTTTCTTTTTGAAAAGAAAGAAAAGTCCACGGTCTATCCCAAAGAAAGAAAAGCCTAAAAAAATTGTTCGTATTCTTCGTGATTGAATTTGTACAAAAAGCGGCGGAGTTTTGCGTTGTTGAAGGAATAGTTTTCCAAAACGTTTTCGCGGTTTCCGATGAATGAATTGAACGGCTTTTGTTGGCTCGGGTCTAACAACAAAAATTTGTCGTTGAATTCTGTTATTACAAAAGCGTGCGTGGAAAGATTGTCTAGTTCGGAAATTGCAACGCTTGCAGCATTGTCTCCTAAAGCAAACAGCATTGAACAAAGAAAAACAGCAAGGTCTTCGTCGTCAGCAATCTTGTTTTCCATTATTTCCTTTGGCGTCAGCCAAAAACTGATTTCGATGTCTGCTTTGACAAAATCAATTTCTTTTTGCACGAATTCAAAACATTTTTGCGCCGCGGCAAAATAGTCTTTTTCAAAAGAATAATCCTTTTGCTTGAATTCCGAAACAATTGACTGTATTGTCATGTCATCCTTGTCAACAAGGCCTTTTATTTGCCCTATTGTACGCTTTTCCTTTTCGTTTATTGCGTCGGAATACTTTTTCAATAACAGTCGGTATAAGCGCAAGAGCTTTTGCTCTTGCTCAGTGGCTTCAGCCATCAATCAAAAAAGAGTGGAAAATGCCTTTAAAAAGATGCTTTTTCAGAGCCAAAAAGCCCATATATTGTGCTTTTGAGTCTCAACCACGCTTTGCTCCAATGCCATATTTTTCCACAAACGAGTCAACAAGTTTTTCAAATTCTTGAATAAAGCGGAGATTTCTTTGTTGGATTTGCTTTGCTTCTTTTTTGTCAACAAGTTTTTCCTTAAGAGGCTGCTTGGCTATTAACATAACGCCTTGAGTTCCTGGTCCTGTTAGGGTCTCTACAAAAGGGCATTTTCTTTCAAGGTCTTTTAATGCTGCCCTAAGATGCATAGATGCGGGGGAATGATTCAGCACTATTTCAAAGTAGGCTTTGTCAAACTGCAATTTTTGGCCAAGTTTTACATTCTCCAAAAGCACTCTGGTAAAAGGGTTTTTGTTAGCCCCTTCGGGATACAAGTGCCCTTGGCAACTGTCCATTATAAAAGCAAAGGAAAGCTTTGCGAATTTTATTGCGACATTTCTGACTGCCGGGTCAAGCAACAGTTGTTTTGGACCCTTCAAAAACCTTTTCAATTGAGTGATGTAAAACCGCCTATTTCTTGCAAATTCCCTGTTTTGCTTTGCAATAAAATCTATTTTGTTTTTTTTCACTTGCCTTATCCTAAGCTCAGTTCGCCTGCGCAATTTCGCCATTTAAAAGTCTTTGTTCTGGATTATTTAAAAATACAATGCAAAACCAAATAGTTATCTATTTAAAATGCTATAAAAAAACAATTCGGAAAGTGAACACATGAATATTAGTTTTTTTGGCGGAGTGCAAGAAGTTGGGAGAAGCTGTTTTGTTTTGGAGGTTGGCCAGCGAAAGATAATGATTGACGCGGGATTGAAGATTGGCGGAAAGCCGGAAGAAAAGTTTCCGCTTTTTCCATTGGAGCAATCGAAAGAACTGGATTGCATTATTGTAACG
>CAYOAS010000097.1:0-5502 GCA_964402015.1 uncultured archaeon
TAAATCTTTTGCAATACGTTCTGTATAGAAGGAAAAGAGGTTTTATTATGGAAAATTTGAGAGAGCAAAAAGGAAGGCAGATTGCTTTAACGAGGCAGATTAAACAGGTTGAAGATGGTTTTGCTGTTCAATCCCAAACCAGTAAGCGGTTTTACTTTGTGGATTCTAACGGAGCGTGTAATTGTCCTGATTTTCAAACAAGGGGCGGAAAATGCAAGCATGTATTCGCAACGCAATTCTTCTTACAAAAAATTACTCATTCAAAAGACGGAGCAATAAAAATAGAAACCAAAAGGTTAACTCATCCGCAAGCTTGGAGTGCTTACAACAAAAGCCAAGAAACAGAGAAAGCTCGTTTTTTGGAGTTGTTGAATGATTTGATTGAAGAACCAACGGAGCAAGGAAAACGTGGCAGAGGACAGCCGAGAATAAATGAGCACGATTTACTATTCGCTTCTACCCTCAAAGTATATTCACTGTTTTCTCTCCGTAGATTTATGTCGGACTTGAACGAAGCAAAAGAGAAAGACTTTATTGAAAAAAAGCCTTGCTTTGCAAGCGTTGGACATTTCATGCAACGGAGCGAACTAACTCCCATACTGCAAAGGTTGATTTTGCTTTCTGCTGCTCCGTTGAAAAGCGTTGAAACAAAATTTGCAATAAACAGCACTGGTTTCAGGACAAACCACTTTTTGCATTATTGCCAAGAAAAGCGCGGAGAAAGCAAAACACACGAGTTCCTGAAGCTTCACGCTGTTGTTGGCTGCAAGACAAATGTTATTACTGCTTGTGAGGTTACTGAAAGCGAAGGAAAAGGAACAGGCGATAGTTCGCAATTTAATTCAGTTGTTAATAGCACAGCGAAAACAGGATTTACGATACAAGAATTTTCTGCGGACAAAGCCTATACTCCACAAAACTATAAATACTTGTTTGCGGTTATTTCATCATGGGATTCAAGCCGAACACAAAAAGGGCAAAAGCAATTAGTCCTGGCTTCAGGCCTTATACTGTGAGAGTGAACGATAGTGTAAGATTGCACGGAAATCTTATTACTAAAATTAGCAAAACAAATTTTGTTCCAAAAAAACCCAAGGGATTTGACAAGCGCTACAAAGACACTTTACAAAAAATTATTGATACTGGAATTAAAAATTTAATAGAAGTAAACCCGCTGGCAATATCATTGACAGAGATAGAGAAAATCCCAGGAAACATGGAAATAAATAATTTTGAAAGAGCCGCAAGATTTCGTTCAACAATTGCAAAACAAGTGGATGTACACAAAGCAGTTTTGGAAAAGCACAAACAATTATTAAAGCAATTAGGATTGCATGATGCAGACATTAATTATTTGCTGAAATTATAATCGAGTTTTCGCATCGCAGTATGTCGCTTTTAATTTTTGTTTCCGCTGTTTTGGTTTTCAAAGTTTCATTCAAATTTTTAATTGCTTTTGTCAATTCCTTATAAACATCTACGCCTTTATATATTTGGTCAAAAGCAAGCGAATGACTAAAAAGCCCAATATCCAGAACGAGAAGGTCATTATCAAACTCTAACTCGCTTACCTTGACTCCTGGATTTCCTATTTTCCCTGCCATTTCTTCTTTATTATCAGACGCTTCAATTATCCACTTATACAAATTTTCTTTAATCTCCTTGTGTACAGCAACTAATTTTTCTTTTTCTCCTTCCAAAACAACTTCAACCCTGCCATCCGGCATATTAAAAGCCCCGCCTTTTGTAAAACCCCATGAATTAATTCCTTGGTAAATTAATCAGTCTACAACCAGTGTGCTGTACTGGTATTTTTTTTCCCTTTATATAAAAAAGCGCTTTCGCCATTGCAACTATCCTCTTTGTTATTCGAGTTGTTTGCCATCCTTTTGTGGCGCATAATCAAAAGGGCTTGCCTTGCCTGTTGCCCTTGTCATTTCTTTATTGTTTCTGGGTTCCAAGCAAGCTTTAATGAGTTTTCTGTCGAGCTGATGCAAACCAACCCTTTTTCTACTGCGTCAATAAACTGTTTTAATTCAAAAATAGTGTTTGTCCTTCCGTCCAGCGGCATGAATAATTTTGTTTCTTTTCCGCTTGTGGTTGATGAAATGCTTTCTGTTGTTTTTCCCATGCCTTGCCCAATGCTGATTTCTGTTGCAGTCAATGTTGCAGCATCTTTCGCGCACCAGAGATTCAAAATATACTGTGATGATGCAGGCACAAAGAACGGTGCTTTTATTGGTGTTGTTGCTGTTGTTTCAACGCCATAATATTGGTTTGCGCCAGCACTGCCGCATTTTATGGGAGTCATTCCGGATTGCTCGTTTGTTGTATCCCAGTTCAACAACTGTTTTTCTGCTAAAACTTTTCCATTGTCGCTTATGTTGTACAAAGCAGTTTTGTTTTCAACTCCTGTGAGTTCAAGCACAATCTTGAAAGCAGTGCTTGGGCTGTAATTGAATTCAGCGCCACTAACATTCAAGATTGTGCCTTTGCTAACGGTATCCAGGCTGTTGTCAATTTTTGCATTCTTTTTCGCTACGCCAGTATTGCTTGGGCTTGCCTTTACAATATCAATGTCTTCTTTGCCGTCTTTTACAAATTTGATGTCTGCGGCACTAGTATTATTAAAGCTGAAACTAAGCCCATAACCGTTTCTTGTTTGTTCTCCAACCTGTCCGTCAATCGGATTGTACAAGAACCAGTTGTCTTTTATTTTTTCTTCTGGTTCAGCAATCTTTTTCATTTCAACAACCATCCTCGGATTACCAAGGTCTGCAAAATTATAATTCAGCAAAACATTGTATGTTCCGGCTTCAGCTGTTGTCTGTGCAGTGCTGCCAAAGCTGAACTTTGTTTTGTCTTTGTCGCCAACAAAGTCAACAATTTCTTTAAACCCGCTTCCGGCTTTTTCTGCATCATAATACGCTTTGAAATCGTTTTGCAGGAATTGGTTGTAACCGTCTCTTGCCAGCAATACTGTTGAATTTGCATCCTTCCAGAAGCTATCAAACTCTTCTCTATTGATTCCGTTTATTGTTCCAGCATTCTTAATTACAATGCCAGCATCTTCACTGTCAATAATCAATTCTGCAGTATCGCGTATTCCGCGCTTGAAAGAAACACTGTTCAGGAAACGGCTGAAAAAGCCCTTGTTTAGATTAATCTTATTTTTAGTGGCGATTGAAACACTGATTGTTTTAGTTGTGTTTGCGCAATCTGCCCAACTACCGCACTCTTTTTTCACTGCATCATGCAATTGCTTGTATTCTTCAAAAGTCAAAACAAGCAAATTGTCCTTTATTTTGTCTGCGCCCATTTCATCAGTGAGTATATGATTATACGGGTCATTTATTGCAAAGCCGTTTGTTTTTCCCAATTCAATTTCGACAACAATGTCTTTTGACAACTTGTTATCACTGTCAATCGCATTGAACAAATTGTCCATTTGGGCAAGCTTGTCGCTTTCAGTTTTGCCGCTTTCAAGCGCTGTTCTTGCAGCGTCAATCTTTTTCTGCAGCGAACCGCTTGCTTTTATTGGCGCGCTCAAAATGTGTCCATATTCATCAAGGAAAAAGATTGAATCATCATTATTTATTGCTGCCTGTTTGAATGCCCACCTGAAAATATTCTTCAAGTCCTTGACTACATCATTGTTGGTTATGCCAAGCACGACTGAAACATTGTCTTTGTTTTCATTTTCCATTGCATTCTTCCAGCCGTCAATCTTTTCTTTTATGTCCCTTGTTTTCTTTACAATTGCAATTAGGTTTTGGACTGCATCACAGTATTTGCCTTCGCTGTCCTTATCACAAGTGTTAGCGTTTATTTTGTCAAACTGCCAGGTGAAAGGCAATTTTTCAAAGCCAATTTCTTTAAGTGTGTCACCGCCGCTTTTTCCTTCTGTGCATTTCAATTCAACTGGCTTTACTGCCTGCATTATGTTGTTGATTACTGCTGTTTTTTCTTCTTCATTTAGGCCACCGCATTCGACAGGTAAGGCTTTCATTTTTGCCTTAATTTTTTCTTCTGTAACATTAGGAAGTTCTAATTGCATCATTGGCTTTAATCTGTCAGCGCAATCTTGCGCTTTTTTTGATAATGTTTCTGTTCCAATGCCATAGACGCGCACATGGAACGGAATTTGCACATTTTGCGCGCCCAAAGGAGTTTGCCTGTAGACTGTTGCTGACAAGTTCTTGCTAATGTCTATACATCTTGCTATGGACTTGCTTCTGTCAATTGAAACTCTTATTGAATGCTTTCCGCCAAGCGCTCCCAAGACGCTTGTCTCTGTTGTTGGCACAATCTCGAAAGTTACAACAACACCCTCCTGTTCAATGCGGTCAAATCCTTCATTAAAAGAAATAGTGTCTGCTGTGCCACAAACGTTTCCAGTTCCTGCTGCAGTGCCTGCTTGGCTTTTAGCAATCTGCAATGCTTGGTCATATGTCATGCCCTTGCCCTTGTTTTGTGCATATATTTCTGCTGCTTTTGTGGAAACATCAGTGTTGTATGATGCTTCTGGGCTGCATTCGCCAACGCGCATTATGGCTCTTGGTTCGGACTCGTAATAATTGTCGTTTCCGAAAGCTGCATTCATGCATTCCTCGCCAACCCCGCCAAATTCTAGTGCGTTTTCCATTATGCATTTTTGTGCCGGAATGTTCGAGCAACCGTAAACATTCAATCCTTCTAAAGTGCCAAGAATGTTCCACATGTCTTCAATTGTAACATTGAATCTTCTGCTTTGCGCTCCGCCGAAAGAGGAAGTGTAATTGACTATTATTATTGCGGGTGCTTCAACCCTGAAATATGCTCCTGTGCCAAACACTCTCAGGTTTCCTATTTGCGAGAATGCTGTTCCGCTTCTTGGAAATCCTTCTTGGCGCCTGTATTCAATGTTCTTGTAAATCTCAAACTCCAAAATCTGTGTTATCTTGTTGTTTTCCACTGTTTTTGTGCTCAAATCAATTACTTCAATGTTTTCAATCAAGCCATTGCCGCTGGCTGCCCCGCCTGTTCCTGATGCAATTTTTTCTCCGTAAGCGCTCTGGCTGAATCTTACTGAATCATAGTCTAATCTTACTCCTTGTGCAAAGCAGGTGTTGTAAACTTTTCCGGTAACTGGTTTTTGGATAAAATCGTTGAAAGTGAATTTTGTTGTATTTAATTTTATGCAGTCCCTGAACTGGCTTGGGTCGTCAACCATTTGAATAGTGACATATAGTGTTGCAAGGCTAGTGCTTTTTTCCTTGCTGTCTTTTATTTTTGCTTTCACGCTGACAGGATAGGTTCCAACGAAATAGCTTGCTTCGACTGTTACTTCTTTTTCTTCGTTGGGGTCAAGGTCAAAGCTTTGCTGGTCTGTCATTAGTTCTGGAGTTGTTTCCAAATCTATTTGGACGCGCGAGGCACAGTTGTTTGCTATTGCAAACCTTGTCATGCCGCATTGCCAGTTTGACTGTTGATACTGGTTTCCGCCGTAGTATTGCGATGCAT
>CAYOAS010000098.1:0-5446 GCA_964402015.1 uncultured archaeon
GGAGAAATAAAAAAAGAACAAATTGAAAAGGCTTTGCGGCATTAATTGTATTGGGTTCAAGATGAAATTCAAAAAAATTGTTTTGTATGATTTTAAGGGTTCTGACTTTTTGGCAAGCGAGCTAAAGGCTTTTTGCGATGAAATGAGTGTAACAAGCACGGGCAAAGATTTCAGCAAGGAAATGAAACCAGAAAGCTTGCAGGGCGCTGATGCTTTTGTTGCAAAACCATTCGAAAATTACGACAAAAAATTCTTTGCAAAAGCAGATGAACTGAAGTATTTCGGATTAGTAAGCACTGGTTATGATGTTGTTGACGTTGATTTTTTGAAAAGCAAAGGCATAACATTCACAAATGTGCCGCACTATTCAACTGAATCTGTTGCAGAACTAACTTTTTCTGTTCTGCTTGAAATAGCAAGAAAAACCAGTGAAGCAATGGCAAACGCGAAAAACGGAAAATTTGATGCAAAGCATGTTGGCTGGGAACTGTAAGGCAAAACAATAGGCATAATCGGGCTTGGCCACATAGGAACCAGGATAGCAGAAATCGCAAAGGGATTTGGAATGCAGTTATGCTATTATTCCAAGACTCGAAAACCAGAACTAGAATCCGCTTTGGGCATAAAATATTTGAAGCTTGAAGAATTACTAAAATGCGCTGACATAGTGAGCTTGCATTGCCAGCTGAATGAAGAAACAAAAGGAATCCTCAGCAAGGATAAACTCAGCCTGTTAAAAGACGGAGCAGTGCTGCTCAACAGCGCAAAAACAGAATTATGCGACCTTGACGCTGTAAAGGAACTTGTGGAAAAAGGAAAAATTAGTTGCTGGTTTGACGCACTTGATGATAACGAACAAAGAAAAAAAATCTTGGATTTGAAAAATGTAATTGCAACACCGCACATTGGCTGGATGACAAAAGAAGCGCAAAAAAGAGTGGACGAAATCGCAGTGGAAAATGTAAAAAAATTTCTTGAAGGAAAACCGCAAAACAAAATTGGTTAGGGCAAAAAGGCACAATAATTAAAAACACTATTTACAATTGTTTTAGTGTAAACAATTGGGGGTTTGTTATGACCAACACTACACTTACTTTGTGTGTCCCAGAAAAGTTGAAAAAAGAAATGTGCGAGATTAAAGGCGTTAATTGGAGCGAGGAAACTAGACAGTTTCTTGAAGAGAGGATAAAACGTCTCAGGCTTTTGAAAAAGCTTGATGAGCTTACAAAAAACAGTGATGTTACTGAACGCGACATAATAGAATGGGGCAAAAAAATAAACATGGGTATAGCAAAAAGGCTGGATTGACTGCTTGAAAAAAAGGGATTAGATTGGCAATCTTAAAAATAGTGATTGACGCAAACGTCTTTGTTTCTGCCCTGCTAAAAGACTCGGAAACAAGAAAAATCTTGTTATTGTGGAAAAAACCGTTGCTTTTGGCTCCAGAGTTCATAAAACAAGAACTGCTAAAGTATGTTCCTGAGTTCGCAGAAAGGCTAAATGTTAAAGAAGACAAACTAAAAGAACTGGCTTCAGAACTTTTTGAATCAGCTAAAATAGAAATAATTCCACAAAAGGAATATCTCGAACAAATCAAAATGGCACACCTTGTAAGCCCAGACCCCAACGATGCCCACTACTTTGCAATTGCCCTAAAATTTTGCTGCCCAATCTGGTCTCAAGACAAGGATTTGAAAAAGCAAACAGCAATAAAAGTATACTCAACCAAAGAACTGATCGAAGAAATGTTGCGCGATGCAAAATGATTTGTTTAGGAATTGAAAGCACGGCCCATACCTTCGGAATTGGAATTGTTTCAGATGAAAATAGTCAATGTAATGTTCTAGCGAACGAAAAAGCATCTTATACGACCGAAGAAGGTGGTATTCATCCTGCTGCTGCAGCAGAGCACCATTTTGCAAACGCAAAACGCGTAATTGAGAACGCATTGCAGAAAGCCAATGTGTCTTTGAAGGATATTGACGTAATTGCTTTCAGCCAAGGGCCTGGCTTGCCACCGTGCCTTCGCGTTGGCGCGATTGCCGCGCGCACTCTTGCTTTGGAGCACGAGAAGCCGTTGGTTGGAGTGAATCATTGTGTTGCGCATGTTGAAATCGGAAAGGCAATGACACAGGCAAAAGACCCTATTGTTGTTTATGCGAGCGGCGCAAACACGCAAATCATTGGCTTTGAATCAGGGCGCTATCGCGTGTACGGGGAAACTCTTGACATTGGGATTGGGAATTTGCTGGATGCTTTTGGGCGCTCGTTAGGAATTGGTTTTCCTGCCGGCCCGAAAATTGATGCAATGTATTTTGAAGCAGACCGCAACAAGTATATTGAATTGCCTTATTCGGTTAAGGGAATGGATTTGGTTTTTGCGGGATTGCAGACTGCTGGAGAGCAGCTTGCAAGGCGCGCTGATATTGACAGAAAGCAGCTTGCTTTTTCTTTGATGCACACTGCATTCGCTGAATTAACTGAAGTTGCGGAGCGCGCGCTGGCGCACACTGAAAAAAAAGAATTAATGCTAACCGGCGGAGTTGCTGCTTCAAAGGCATTGCGGGAAATGATGGAAAACATGTGCAAGGCGCGCGGCTGTGAATTCTTTGTTCCGCCTTTTGGAGTCTGCCTTGATAATGGCGCAATGATTGGCTGGCTCGGTTTGGTAGAGCATAAAGCAGGGATTTCAACCAAAATAGCTGATTCCGGCATACTGCCAAAGCAACGCACCGACCAGATAGTAGTATAGACGTAACCTGGCAATAGTCGCTTTAAATAAAAAGGCGTGCAGAAAAAAGCATAAAACCACCACAAAAACGCGTTTTTTTAAGAAAAACAGCAGATTTTAGCTGGCAGAATTAACAATTTAGCAGTGGGTTTATGGTTGTTAATTTACTGCTTTTTTTTCCATTGCCATTTCGTGTCGCGCGCTGCGAGTGCAAAGAATTTTTTGTTGTAGAGAAAAAGCAATATTGCGATTGCAGAAAACAACAGGAATAAGGCAATCTTTTCTATTTGCGGCAAGCGTTGCTCTGAAATCAAATTGATTTGCGGGTCAATGAAAATAAGGAACGCCATTGCCAATCCAAAAACCAACACAATTTCTATTACTGCAAGATAAACAGTCGCAGGATTCTTTGCCTTTAAAATTTTTTCAAACGCCTTCTGCTTGATAATGCCAGGAACATCCTTGTTAATTGCTTTCAATTTATCCCGCGTTTCCTGTCTCATGCAGACTAATAGGAAACTGGAGAATAAAAACCTTTTTTTTCAAGAAAAATTCTGTTTAAAATCCCGCGAAAACTGTCGCTTTCTCATATTCTGCACCTCCAAAAAGAACCAACTTTTTTGGGTTCAAAAAGTCTTTTCTACCCTCACAAAAACCGGGCGCAGTCCAACCCGACACTGTGAAAGAAGAAGATGTTCGTTGATTGGCAAAATTTGAAAGGCAATAAAAAGCCTTTGTATTCACTATTCGGTTTATGGGAAAGCGATTCTATCTTGATTCTAATGTTTTTATTTCTTTTATAATGGAAGAAATGGATGCCGCGTTTAATCTGCGGTATGTTGACAGTGAAAACTTTTTTGCGTTTTGCAGAAAAGAAAAATGCTTTTTAATTCTTTCGTATTTATTTTTCACAGAAGTTGAAAGAGTCATTTCTTTGAAAAAAGAAGACATCTTGGAAGAATTCAAACGGCTTAAAATAGATGTCATTGTTGCTGAAAAGAAACCGCCAGAAAAGATAGTTTCAAAAATAGCAAAAGAAAGCAAAATCCATTTTGCTGATGCCGTGCACATTGCCTCTGCTTGTGAAAACAAAGCGGATGCAATTATTACTTGGAACAAAAAAGATTTTGCAAAAGCACAAAAATTTGCAGAATGCTTTACGCCTGGCGAGATTTTAAATATGATTTAGCTAACTCGTTTCTCTCATTAATAGAAAGATTTCCTTTGAAGACTGCTTTTTGCTGCAACCTTTTTCTTGAATCGCGAACTGCCGCCAAATCCTCTTGAAAAGACAAAAGCCTTGTTAGTTTTTCCCTTATAGCATCCCTCACGAACTCGCTCTTGCTCTGATAAAGCCCTGTTTTGGAAACTACCTCATCAATTGCCTTTGAAAAAGCCCGCTCTGCAACAAAACTAATGGTAGTAGACATACTAAAAACAAGCAACCAAAAATAATATAATAGCCTGCTATTAGCCTACCATAGCAGTGGCAACAAGGATAAAGAACGGACAAAAAAAAGCCGCAATGACAAAAACAGCCATTTGTTTTCAAAAACAAAAACTCAAAACAGCACCGACACGAATTGCAGCAATGCAGTGCTTATTGAAGAAACAGCAGATTGTAAAAATTGCGGTTCAAAGGAAAAAACAAAAACAGCAACAGCCCAGATAAAGCGCAGTGAAACACTGTAATCAAACGCAACCATTGTGCCAAGGACAAGAACGAGAGGCACGAAAAGAAAAGGAAAAGCAACCAACCAAAGCAGCTTTTCAGGCAAGCCGTCTTTTCCAAAAATTTTTTCCTTGTAAAAGTCAATGAAAGAATTGAAGGCATTCAGTGCGTCCTGTTTTGAAGGAAAGGAAAAAATCGCAAACGATAGAGCAAGCCAGTATGCAAAAACCGAAAAAATGTTTTGCGCGCTCGCTAACTCATTGGCATAATTGAAAAGCATGAACGAAAGCAGGTTGCAGAGAAAAAATGGCGCGAGAGTTATTGCAACGGATTGCCAGGCATTGGGTTTTGCGTGCTCTACAAAAGCCTCTTTTGTGCCAAACAGCTTGAGCTTTGAAACCTTTACGCCAAGGAAAACACAGGCAAGAAAGTGCGATAGCTCGTGCAAAATCATTCCCGGAAAAAACAAAAGGTTCAACGGAATTTCAATCATGAAAAAAAGAAAGGAAAAAGTGATTAATAACCTTATTATTTTGCCATTATTCCCTTATGCGGATGCCAAACCTTTTGTCAATCATGCGCGCGCGCTTTTTCATCCTGTCAAAAATCCTGTCAATGTCCTCTTCAATTTCAGAAATAGTTCGGACCATGCTTTGGCTGCGCGCCATGTAAAGCCTGCCATCCTTTACAATCAAGCCGGATTGCATTAGGTTATTCAAATGATTTATTACAGAGCCGCGGCTCATCCCGACTTTTTTTGCAAGCATTGTGGAGGAGAGCGGGTTGTCGTGCTCTGTTGCTTTTATTATTTCCTTGAACACAGCGCTTGCAGTCTTTTCCCTGTCAATGTCCTCAAAAAAGCCAAAGCTCTGGCAAATCCAGTCAAGCTCGTCCTGGACATTATTCGAAAAAGGCGGCTCGACTTTTTTAATCACTAATTCAAAGCTTCTTTTCCGGATAATGGCCATAAAAAGAAAAGCAGCCGAAAACCTTTAAAAACCTTTGTCCAGAGAATATTTGAATTGTCTAAAAAGTTTAGACAG
>CAYOAS010000099.1:0-5431 GCA_964402015.1 uncultured archaeon
TACATAATGCAAACCATTTTTACTGCCTTTTTTCTGGGATTTTAGCTTTCTTGACAAGAGGCTGGGCAAAGCAAATGGTTAACCAGCCAATCGAAAAAGTTTTCCAGAGGGCACTGAAATCTAAAGGGATAAAGCGCGTTGTTGAAATCGGTTCGGGGGGAAACAGTTTCCTTGAAAAACTGGCAACTGATTTCAGAGCGGCTGGCACAAAGATGTTTGTTATAGAAAAAGACCTTGAAGAAGCTGAATATCAAAGCTTGAAAAAATCTGGGATAAACGCTGCCCGAAGATTTGCAGGAAAACCAAACCTTCCCATTAGAAGCAATTTTGACCTAATAATCGCGCAAGATGTTTTTAGCTTCGGTGGTTCTGAAATAAAAATCGGAGCCGGCGACAAAAGCAAAGTGATAAAAGAAGCAACAACAGGCACAATAGACTTGATAAAAATGCTAAGCAACAATAAAAACGCTTCAATAATTTTGGCGGAAACCAAGGATGCGCTGTGTGTAGACAGGGAAGCAATAGAAAAACATGCGAGAATACTAAAATGGGAACAATGGAAAACAGAGAATAGTATTTTTATAAGAGGCCAAAACTACATAGAAGATGAACTTAAACTAGGATTCATAAACCCTCATGAGGCAAAAGTGCTGCGCGAAGCCCCTAACCTGATTGTATTGCAGAAGAAGTAATTGAGCGGTTTCTGTTTGTTTCACGCGCTGTTGAAAAACAATATTTTTATTGCCAAGACTATTATTACGAATGCTATTGACAAGCCCATGACGAATTCTGGAGTCAGTTTTGGTCCTTTTGTGTCAACGTCAAAGAAGCGCATTATTCCAATGCTGCTGCTTGGCCCGCTGACTGAAGGGCCGGAAGTCATTTTTACCATTCAAAATCACCAAAAAAAATCGTTTTTTTGTTAAACACTTACTAATAAGTTTATATTTGTTAAAAAATATAAATAGGACAGTATTGTGAAACTCTCACGCCTAAAGGCATGAATTTCCAATTAAGATGGTTTTATGAAAACAAGCAACAAAAAAATTACTATGCCTTTACCTTTGGCTAAAGCCGAAGGCTTCGGGGCGAGAGAGTTTCAGTGAAACGGAAGGCTTTTTTTTGGCTGAAAGGGATTTGGTAAAGGACGCAACCCATGTTGTCATACTAATCATAATGCTTTCAGCATTGCTATACTTGCTCACCTGGACTAATGTAATTAGATGCCGCGCACTTCCGGGATTGTGCGATGTTTATTGGGCAATAAACAGGGGTGGCCAGCCGCGCATTCTGATAGTTGGTGGAAGCGACGGGCTCGGCGACCCCGAACTGCTAAAGACAGCGTTTGCAGACCCTAATTATATTCATGTGCAATCGCAAATACAGGACATCAGCACAGTGAATTTGGGAAACCTGAAAAAATACGATTTAGTAATAGTCGAAAAATCCCGCAAAATCAGCACTGCAAAATTGAAAGCGTTCATTGATTATGTGAACGAGGGCGGCAGGCTTGTCTGGACAGGGGATGCTGGAACAGAATTAGCTGAAGGCGACGCTTATTTGTACAAGGATGAAAGAACTGACGGGGAAAACCATGAAATAATTGGCCCTTGGGCAAGGAGAGACGGAGACAAACAAATAAATTTTGACCAATTGGTTTCAGTGCAATACCTGGCAAATTATTGCATGATAAAAAAATGCACTAGCAGCACGCCATGGCAAGGCATTTTAGTAACAGACCCGGAAAGGCAGCATCCATTGGTTTATGGGATAAAACAAGGGCTTTCAATGAGAGGAGATTTTGCAATAGTGAAAGAGCTCGGGGACAGTGTCAGCACGCGCGTATTATCGCTTGACTGGCAAAGCAATATCATTGGAACAAGCGGAAAAGAATACACGCCGCAAGACACTAACGCGCAAACTACAAAAGACTATAACAGGAGCGCAGATATAACAGGCTACAACAAATACATTCCGCAAACAGATTACGAAAAAATAATTCCAATAATTGTCACCAGTGGTTATGGGGAGCGCATAGCATACTATGCAATACCGCCGGAACAATTTGTATCGCCAGACCAAAAAGAAAAATATTATTCAATAATAGAAAACCTCTATTTGGGAATGCTGAAATAGCGCGCCCGCTGGATTTGAATGCCGAATCAGCCTGCAAAAAAAATTTATTGCAAGTCTTTTTCAAAAATCGCGCGGTTAAACATTTCAGTCTTGACATAACGCATTATTGCATTGGCCTGGCTCGGGTTTACAATCACAAGCTTGTTGTATGCCTTGTTGAATTCTTTCAAGCTCTGCTTTCCAGGCTTTTCCAAAAAAGCTTTCATTCTTTTTCTGCAAAAATTGTTGGCTCTTTTCTCCGCCTTTTGGTGCACTATGAAAGAACTGGATTCTTTTTTGTTTTTCATTCTCGCGACAGGGTAAGAGCCTTTGCCAGCACTCATAAACAAATGTTTCATAATCACAATTTGCTTGTTCCAATATTTAAACCTTTTTGGCAAAGGCTTTTTCCGGGAACCAAACCAGTTTGAATTCCTTTACATAGAGCAATACTTCAAAGTTTTTGATTATGCCTGCGAATTTGTGCCATTCAAATAATTCAATTAGTGGGATCTTTTTCTAAATATAGTTGAATTATTCTGCTTGGCTTTTGCAGGCTCTTTGCAAAACACTGTGTTTTTTGCGTTGGCGCAAAAAGCGGGCAAAAGGTTTAAATATAAAAGAGTGTTATTTTATTGTAGAATTAACCAAAGGCTTTTAAATTTAAACAAGCAAAAAATGTAATGGTTAACAAGTTAATTGGAGATGGTGAATAAATGTATCCTGAAGGAGAACAAGCACCTGTTGCACCGGATTATCCAGAACATGGTTTTAAATCAAAATTGACTGCAAACCTTGAAGGACTGATTCCGTTAATACTCATTCTAATTATAGTGGCATATGCTGGCGACAGAATTGGATTATGGAACATCCCGTTTTTGGGTGCAAAAGAACCGATAAGAATGCTTGTTATCGGAGACATGAGCCATGATTTGAAAAGAGTCCTTGATGAAGACCGCGACATCGTAAGATACAGCGTTAGAAGCGCTGATTCAATGCGCGTTGCACCAAAAGACCAATTAGCACAATACAAAATAGTAATGTTAAACCAATCAACGCTCGCTGACAAAACAGTTTCCCGCTCTCTTGGAGAAGCAATTAAAGACTGGGTAAAACAAGGCGGAAAACTTATTGTAGTGCTTGATTCAGGAATTTACAGGCAGGGGGCAATTGATGTAATTGGCTGGCAAGCAACCTTTGGCGACTTAATGCCAGTAAGCTGCGATTACGAAAAAGACATGGTTCCAAGCTGTACAAGGCCAGTCCGTGTGACAGGCAGGATTTACAGGCTTGACTGGAAACACAGAATAATGGAAGGAATAGAAATTGCACCAGCAGAACCAGACTTAGCATTGTTCCTTGAAACATATAATGTCACGCCAACTGGAAACCAAATAGCATACATTCAGAGCGCAACAAACAACGCTTACTATCCTGGAATTGTAGAAAAAACATGGTTTGGAGTAGGAAAAGTAATTTACTTCAATTATGACCCGGGAAAAACAAAAGGAATACTGGAAAACACATTGGAATACCTACGGTGAAACTTTCTCGCATTAATTTAACTTTCTGAAAAATTGTGAGAATGTTTCAGAAAACCAATCTGTTTCTCCCCCTTCTTTTTTTTCATTATTTCCTAAGGGTTTAAATAATCTTTTTTTGACAATTAATCCAAAGGACAAGGATTTTCAGCAATATAATATATTTTTGGAGGCAATTACATGGCAGAAGAAAACACAGTATACGTCGGAAAAAAAGGAACAATGGCATACGTTCTTGCTGTTGTTACGCAGATGAACCAGCAAAACAATAAAGAAGTCTTCATAAAAGCAAGAGGAAAAGCAATAAGCCGGGCAGTCGACGTTGCAGAAATAGTAAAAAACAAGTTTGCAACAAACACAAAAATCAACGACATAAAAATTTCTACAGAAGAAATAAACACTGAAGACGGCTCAAAAATAAAGGTTTCAGCAATAGAAATCAAGCTCTCAAAATAAAAAGCTGGAACCAACTATTTTTTTACAAACCGCCACCTAGCCACAAAAAGCACAAAAAAAAGTGTTTCGACAAAAGCCAAAAAAAACAAACCAATAAAAAGACAACACAAAACAAATCAGTTATGGATGAAACAAAAAAAATTTGCCGCAGCGAAAAAAATAAGATAATCGGCGGAGTATGCGGCGGAATCGCAGAATATCTCAACACAGACCCAACAATAATCCGCCTCGCCTGGATACTATTCACGCTAATATCAACAGGAATCGGAATAATCCTATACGGAATAGCCCTAATAATAATGCCCCAAAATCAAAAACAACCAAACAACTAATTATTAAAAAAAGCAACTACCCATTCAACAGAACAGCAAGCCGGCTCTTCACAACAAGCCCCAAATACGCAATTGCCTATCCGTATATGTCGCCGGTCAGAATAACCTTGAACAGCCTTGAATTTGAAAGCGCTGACAAAGAAGCAACTTTTTCAACCACTTTTTCAATTCTAATTCTGGTTGCAAGCTGGAAAAATTTTTTAGGATATTTTTCAATAATAAAAACAATCTTTCCCCTGCCAATATCAGAAATTGCAGACTTTTCAAATCTCCTAATATCGTCAGCGTTTGCCTCTTCTTCCTTATTATGCCTCGTAAAATAAACAGTATTAACCATACAACAATAATAGTCCAATCCCCTTAATAAGGCAAAAAAACAACCAGAAACACCCCCTAAAAGTGCAAAACGCCCTCTTGCACAATAAAGGGGGTTTAGATTCCAAACTTTAACCCTTATTCGTGCAAAGCTCCCGATACCAGCTTTGCAGATAAATTAGCCACAAAAAAATTTTGAAGAAAATGGGGGTTATTTTGTAGAAGAAAGGGGGTTCTTTTTTCGGATTTGTTCAGAATAAAGCAATTCTCTTTCCATGTCTGTTTTTACTCTCGCTTGTCTTATGAAATGCTTTATGTGCTTGAGCAGTTTCCTCACTCTTCTTTGTTCATGCTGGTCACGATATAATAGTTCAATGTATCCTCGTTCGTGATTAATTTTGTCTCTAGTTTCTTTAAAATCATTCAGTAGCACAAGCGTTTCGTCAGAGAACAATTTGTGCCTCTCAACTAAATGCAGATACTGCCCAAGGGTTCTTTTATCGTCTTTTTTAATATCTGTTTTATTCTCGAAGAACAATTTGTAAAATAAAATTTCTTGTAAATCAGTCGAAGCACTAATTATCGCAGTAACAATATCTCCTTTCTTAAGGTAAACCTCCATTAACTTTGGTTTTAAAAACCGTGTCATCCCCATCCATTAATCCCCCTAAA
>CAYOAS010000100.1:0-5404 GCA_964402015.1 uncultured archaeon
TGATTGACTCCGGATTGAAGTTGGAGCATGAGGAAGCAAAAAAGATTTTGTTTGAATTGTATGACGAGTTTGGGTTTGAGTATCAGTTGATTTTTAATGCTTTTTTGAAGAAAGTTTTGGGCAAAGTTGATTATCGGATTTTGGCTAATGCCATTGTTGCTTATAGGAAAACCAGGCATAGTTTCACTGTTCCATATCCACAGGTTAGGTCTGTTCTGGTTGAATTGAAGTCTCGTGGCTTAAAATTGGGGGTAGTTACTGATGCTCCACGGTTGAATGCTTGGCTGCGCTTGGCTGAAATGGGCTTAACAGAGTTTTTTGACGTGGTTGTAACCCTAGGAGATTCAAAGAAATTAAAACCATTTCCAACCGCTTTCCGAAAGGCCTTGCGAGAACTAAAAGAAAAGCCGGAGACTGTTTTGTTTGTTGGGGATAATCCGGATCGCGATATTTTGGGTGCAAAAAAGATTGGGATGAAGACTTGTTTGGCAAAATATGGTCAAACAGTAAAGAACCGTAAACAAAAAGCGGATTTTGATATCAATACAATAAAAGATTTGCTGAATGTTGTGAGTAGTGGTTAGTTTGGTCGTTTATTCTCATTCCAGATTGCAGTGTTTTGAAAACTGCCCTAAAGCATATTATTTTTCTTATTTAGAAAAGCCAGAAGTCGAAGTTAAGGAAGGAATTGAAGCGTTTATGGGCAGTCGGGTTCACGAAACTCTGGAAAAACATTATATTGATTTGAAGTTTACTAAACTGAACTCTTTGCCTGACTTATTGGCTTTTTTTGATAAACAATGGAAAGAAAACTGGGATGACCCTGTTGTAATCGTGAAAGCTGGTTTAAAGCCAAAGCATTATTTTGAGCTAGGAAAAAAGTGCATCAAAGACTATTACGAACGACACAAGCCATTTGACAACGACAAGACAATCGCTTGCGAAAAACTGATTAATTTATCGCTTGACGATGACGGACAATACAAAATGCGCGGCTATATTGACCGATTAGCCGAACAAAAACCAGGCTATTATGTTATTCACGATTACAAAACTTCTGGCTCTTTGCCCTTGCAAGATTATATTGACCAAGACCGGCAATTAGCTTTGTATTCCATCGCTGTCCAAAACGATTTTGCTGATTGTAAAGAGGTAGACCTTTGCTGGCATTATCTAGCTTTTGACAAGGACTTGTTCAGCAAAAGAACAGAACAACAACTAAACGAACTAAAAAAACAAATGATTAGTTTAATTCAACAAGTTGAAAAAGCAGAAAAAGACAATGACTTTCCGGCACGAGAATCCAATCTTTGCTCATGGTGCCAATACGGAGAATTGTGCCCAATAAAAAAGCACGCGACAAAAGTCGAAAAATTGCCAGTAAAAGAATTCAAAAAAGACGCTGGCGTCAAATTTGTAAAAAAATTTATTGAATTGAACGGACAGAAAGCCGAAATTGAAAGCGAACTAGAAGAACTAAAAAAAGATGTTTTTGCATACGCTGAAAAATTCCAATTAGAAAAGATTGTTGGCAGTGAAGCCGCACTAAAAATTTATAAGTCACTTAGTTTTTCTTTTGCGGGACTAAAAAAAGAAGAAAAAAACCAACTAAAAGAGATCCTAGAAAACGGTGGCTTGTTAGATGACTTTTTGCAGTTGGACACCCGCGCGCTTGGAAGCGCAGTAACAGAAGATAAAATAGAAAAGGAAATTGCGAAACAAATCAAAAAATTTGGCGAAGAAAAAGAAACAAAAGGAATACGGTTGGTTAAAAAATAAGCATTTTTTGTGAATTAAAATAGTGTTTTTTCTTATCTAATACTGCTTGTTAAGCCACTATTTTTTTAGTTGTTTTTTCCTAAAATTGTTAAATGAAACTGCCCCGAACACAAGCAGGGCTATTGCAACAATGCCTGCCACTATATTGCCTGTTCCAGCACCCAAGCCAAAGAATCCAGTAAATCCATTTCCATTGTTGTTATTTCCGTTTAATCCAGCGCCTGTTGTTTCAATCAAAGAACCGTTTCCATTCAATCCAACCGGTTCAAAATAACAGGTCTTTCGTTCTCTTGGTTTTCCGTCAGCAACACCGCAGTTTGAAGCGTCAACACAAGTTCTTGATTGCAAACCGTTGACTTGGCAAGCAGTCCAATCGGAGCATTGCCAGTTAGGAGTACAACCTTGCTGGCCATCATTATTGGAATCAGAATCTGTTTCTCCAGCTAAATAACTGCCGCCGGAACTAGAGCTAAAAGACGACCCTGAAAGGACAATCGGAGCGTTCACAAAAAACAAGTTATTGTTTTTGTCCGGAACAGCAACATTATTCACTAATACTTGCCCGGAATTTTGTCCGAGGTTTGCTGCGTTTACAACAAACCTGCAAATCATCTTGTTGTATTCATTATTGTAAATAACAATCTTGTAAGTAAAAGGATTCCCGGTATTTACATTGCTTCCGTTGCTTACCTGCGTCCCGTCGACAAAATGCTCCGAAGTAATGGAAGCAAAGGCTGTTCCGAAAAGGAACAAACTGCAAAAAACAAACAATAACGCTTTTGTATTCATTTTCTCACCAAAAATGCCACGAATAAGACTGCCAGTATCGGCAAAAATATGCTTGCAAACTCAGGGATTGCAGGAACAACAGTGTTAAAAATAAAAATTTCAAACTCGCAGGATCCTTCAGTGCATTCCTGCCCTCCTTCGGAAAACGTTGTGTTTATTGATGCGGTCTCCAAAGGCTCCTTAGTGCTGTTTTTGAAATTCATTATTACTTCCGCTGAACTGTTTCCGTCGACAGCAACATTGTCAAAAACATATTCGGTATAGTCGCCATCTCCTGTCTGGGACGGTGTTGCCGGGCTTGAACTGACAAGAGTCAAGTCTTTTGAAATCCGTTCTTTAACCAGGTAAGTCTTGTCCTGATAAACCGGAGTGCATTCTGCCGCATGGACACTGTTAAAATTTCCTGCTGCATCGGAAACATTCAAATCAACAGAACCCCATGCATCAGAAGGAGATTTTGTTACAACTGCATAAACAGTAACGGAATCACCCTGAGTGACTGTTATTGGATTAGCGTTAATGTCTGCAACAAAAGCACTGGCTAATGGCAAAAAAGACAGAATAGCCATTACAACAAAAAACCTGTTGAAATTCACTAGATTACCCCAATAAGTTACATTTATTGCGAAGTTCTTAAAAACCACGCCTGAAACAGCTTAAAAACCAGCAAAAAAAAAGTCTTTATTTTGCTATCTTGAAAGCCAACACCCAGAACAAAGCCATCCAGATGAAGTATAACACCCAGCCGAGGTTAGTGTGCATTATTAGCATCATGTCGTTTCCAAAGAATAATCCAACCAAAACCAGTACTGTAACGCGCAAAACATTCGAAAAAACTGTCCCAAAAATTCCAATGGCAAAAATAATTGCTTTTCTTGCATTGCTGGTGTTCAAATCCCATGCCATTGCAATAAAAGCAGCCAAAAAAACACTCATGCTGGTAATGCCGGAACACAATAATCCGATGAAAACACTGAATTGGTGCGGAATGGTGGTTGCCAGAGTCAATCCTCCTTCTACTTCTGAAACAGTTGAAACAACTCCAAACAAAGAAAGCAATACTTGAACCATGGGAGTAATTATTTGTATCAACAGCATTGAAATCCCGTGAAACCGAAAGTCAATTGTTCCGGACAACAAGAATTCCAGAATGCTTGCAGGCAAAATCAAAAAACCCAATACCAGGAAAAACCTGAAACTAAACCTGATGAAAGGATTGTCAAGATGGAACCTCTGCTTTATGAACTCCTGCAAAGAATTTCCCTCTACAAAAGCGAGGTAGACAGCCAAACCAAAATAAACAAAAGCAATCAAAAAAGAAACAGTGGAATTCACTACCCGCAAAAAGAAAATAATATAAAAGAAAACAATAGCAAAAACAAAAAAAGAAAAGAACTCTAGCAATTCAATATTCTGCAGCCGCCCCTTAAAGTACTGCAAAGCAAACAACAATAAAGCAAACAAAACAAAAGCAAAAAAAGTCAACAAAATGTTTACCCCACTGATATCATGCAATTCAAAACCATGGGAAAACAACTCAAACAAGTACAGGAACGCTCCCAACAACAATACAATAGACAAAACCTGCAATTTGTTAAAAGAAAAAGGCCTTTTCTCAAAAACAAGCCTCGGTTCAGCCCTAGCGCTCTCGAACAATTCTTCCCAGCCAATCTTTATCCTCTTTTTTATTTCTCCCAAGCCAAAGGATAAAGCACAAACAAGCAAAATGTCCGCTATTACAGTCCAAAAGTTTATTGGAATCTTTAACCACAAATTCATTGCCATAACGCTCAAAACATTAAGGCAAATGCTTAATCCGACAGACAAAGCCAATTGTTCCAAAAAATCGTTTTTTTCTTCAAACAAAGCACGCTGGAACAAATAACCAGGCAAAAACAATACCAGAAACAATCCCAAAATTATTCTGACAATCGCAATGATTAAGTCAAGCATAACAATAAAATCGCCCAAAACTGTTTTAAAACCAAAACCAGAACCATTGCCTTGTTTTTTTAAGGTTTTCCAAAGCAAATAAGATAATGAGAAAATGGGCAGTTAAACCGCAATCGCCTCAACCTTCAAGGCAACCACAAAAAGTACAACAAAAAGCCTCTGGCTTTGGCAATTTTGCTGAAGACCAAAAGTTTGAAGACACAATCTACTGGGGCATAATAATTGCCGCTATAGTTGGAATTGTTGTTATTGCCGGATTCATTATTCTTAACCAGTCTTCCAGCGATTCACAAAACGCCTTTACAGCAATCTACTTTGGCGATTACAACAAAGATGTTTACTTCGGAACAGTCGACTTTAATTTTGCTGTCGAAAACCACGAAGGAAAAACAACAAACTACATCGCAGACATCAACTTTGACTCCGAAACAGCAAAGACAATTGAATTTTCTCTGGAAAAAGACCAAAACTTCGAGCAAAGGGTTATCCTGCCATTCACTCTCGATAAGCGCACCGTGCACAAGGTGTCAGTCAGCCTCAGAGACAGAAACGAAAGCATACACTACTGGACAAACATAAAGAAAGAATACCCCGCAACATTCGGAGAAAACATTGCCTTTTTATCATACGAAATACAGCCACAACCAGCCATCGCAGGAAAAGACTTCAACATTACATATAACTGGAAATGCCTGAAACCGACTGATTTGAACTATACAATAGCAGTTCATTTTGTAGATTCTGCTGGGAAGATTATTTTCCAAAATGACCATTTGCCAAAAAAACAAGTCGTTGACGGTAACTATGTATTATACCCTACTTCGGAATGTGCCCCCGGAGATACTTTCTCGGAGAGTTATTCTGTTTTTGCAAAGCAGAAGGG
>CAYOAS010000101.1:0-5323 GCA_964402015.1 uncultured archaeon
TTGCTGAAGGAATTGTCTTTGTCTTTGCAGGTCAGCCAAACCGAAATAGTGGTTGAGTCAGTAAGGCTTTACAAAGCATTGTTGGCTTCTGGTTTTTCGGGTTTTCGTGAATCGGTTAGAGCAAATGCACAAAAAAGTGTTGCTTTTAGTGTGAGTGAACAAAAAGCAGGTGTTATACAGAACTTGAAACGTATAACTGCGAATGAGGCAATGAAACAGGCTTGCAACCAATTAGAAAAAGATGCTGTGGGAGAGGGTTCGTTTGCCTGATTTCCAAAATCTCTCTTCCGAAGACAAAAAAAAGCTCTTTGAAGAGTTTTTGAAAAGCGAGCCGCTTTGGAAACTTGCGCACTGGAAACAGGTTGTTGACCAGCAATTAAAGGAGCGAGGTTGTGATTTTGATGTTTAAGCTGTGGGGAAAAAGTGTGGGTCACTGGACTAGGCAGCCCGTGCTTCCTTACCGCAGCAAAAAAAGGAGGAATAAATTATGAGTGAAGAAGATGAAGTTTCACCACTTTTTGAAGATGAGATTGGGGTGAACAAAAAAACTACGGAAATTGCTAGAATTTCAATGATTAGTTCAGGCGAAATAAAGCTCGTGCAATCCCTGATAGTTCGGGGTTTTCTTGAAAAGCAGGATTTGTGTTTGTTGCACCTGCTTGGAATTAGCGAATCCATTGCTCAAAGAAGAAAAATTTTGGTTGAAAAAGAAATTTTGTCAGGAATAGAGAAGTGGAAAACTGCCTTTCAACAGCAAAAAAAACTAGAGGTTTTGATTAAGCTTTGCGAACAAGACCCTAATAAAACCTTACAGCCGATTGAGATGATTGAAGAGCAATTTGGAATAAAGCTTCCGACAGAAAATCTGGCTTTTTGTTTAAATCCTTTTGCAGGAAAAATTTTGATTATAGCTGCTGCAAACTATGCTATCTGCAAAGCAGAAAAAGAAGCTGCAACGAATTTTATTTCTCTGTATGTTTCAAACGCGCTGAGTGGCACAAGCGCGTTGGAAGGAATCGACAAACTTTTGAATCAGGTAATGTTCGGCAGAAAAAAAGACTTTTCTGGGGTAACAGGTGTTTGAATAATGCCGACTGATACAATTGGAGAATTTACTATTGGTTTTGTGTCGCCGCAAAAACACAAGAAAAACTGGCTTTTTTGCGGATTAACAGGGTCAGGAAAAACAACGGCAGCAGAAAAGGTTTGTGAAATTTCTCACAATTATAAAAAATATAAGATAATTTCTGCGTATGACAGCAAGCAAGATTTAGAATCGTGCTGGTGTGCCTTTCCAACAAGGGGTTACCTCAAAAACATTTTGGCAACATCAGAAACCTGTCAGGGAGTAGAAAAGGAATTTGTTACCCCAAGAGGTTACCAGACAAATATTTTTCACCCGCTTTGCACACGGCTTCCCCAAAGACTTCCATCCATTTTTTCCGTCTTCACAATCCCATTGGCATCAATCGATAAAGCTTGCCTACAATTTTTGTCAGAAACAAGCGAACGTTCCGTGACCCTTGACGTGCTGCACAAATTAATTCAATCAATAGACCCAGAAACTACTTTGCCAGAATTGCTTTTTAGTTTGCGCAATTCAAAAGATTCAAAAACCAAAGACGTTTTTGGAATAGAAAGCGAAATAGCCTCAAAGCAAATGCAAAAAACAGCCTTGACAATTTTCCTGCCATTTTCAACAAACAAAATTTTGTCTTCAAGCAAAAATCCATTAGCACTAACAGAAAAAAGAATTTGCGAGATTATGAATGACCAAGAAACATTCACTGTTTTTTCTGCACGCTATGCTGAAGATAGAAAGACAGAATTTTTTGTAACGTTGTGGTTGTTACGCCAATTGATTAAACTGAAAAGGGCTGGAAAAATAAAGCCAGACATTTGTGTTTCATTACACGACCTGCACATTCTTTGTCCCAGATTCAATACACAAGACTACGAAAAAGTTATGACAAACTTAGTATTTGAAATATTAACAACTTGCAGGGGGGCAGGAATCGAAGTCGTTGCAGACGTGCAAGACCCGACAACACTTTCTCAAAGATTGAGCGGGCAATTCAGCGAAATTTATACGGGTTTTATTTGGTCTCCGAATGAACTGCAATTTTTTTCGGAAAGCGGCGCAATGCTTGACCAGTGGTCTAGGTGGCAGATTAGCCAGCTGCGATACAAGAAACAAAAATCCTTCTTTGACTTGATGGGTAAGACTGTTATTCCAATTATTCCGCCATTGCACGCTCACAAAGGAGAGGGCGAAGACTTTTTTGAAACGTGGCGGCAGCACGGTTTTGCGTTCAAAAACATTTCAACTGAAATAGAGCAAGGCGAAGAAGAATTTGATTCTGGAGTAAAAAAAGTAATGCTTCAATCAAAGCAACCAGCGACAGTCAAGCTGTTGGTTAAGCCGCCGAGAGAATTATTACAAAAAGGAAAGTTTGTTCGGCAAGATGTCGAAACAGCGCTTGACTGCAACAATACCTATGCAAAAAGAGCAATAAGAAACTGGATTGAATTAAACTTGGTTGAAATGAAGGGGGAAGCAAGGTCAAAAAATTGTTACTATGTGTTCAATGAGGCTCAAACAAAAAAATGAACCTGAAAAACAGTCAGGGCACTTGATTTACCCATAAAAACAGTGTTTTTGTTCAAAAAAAGCTTCAGGTTCACAGGTCACCGCTCTTTCCTACAGAACAGAGCCTTAAGTGGTATAGTAATAGTAATAGAGTTTTTTTGAAAAAACTTTTGAACCAGACGAAGGAGCTAATTATGAGGATTTTAGTAAAAAAATGTGTTCCAATGAATCCGATTTACAGGCAAAAATACAAGCGAATCTTGCAGCCAAGGGTCTGGCAGAGTGAGGGCACTTTTTCTGTTCCGTCAAGTATTCAGAACGAAAGACAATTGTGTAGTTTTGTTTTTGAGCTTTGTGGTGCTGGCTTGTTTATGGTTTTGGTTTGGCGAAAGCACCGAAGCCGTAGTCCGTTCTATTCAACAGGCACTATCGAATACAAACGGAGCGTGCCAAAATTCTTCAAAGGACTAACGTTTGGAGCAAGAAACGAGCATGACATAAAAATTTATTCCAATCGAATGAAAACGATTTTTGAACCAAAGGCTTGGAAAGAAAACCCAGAGTATTGGCAAGAAAAAAAAGAAACCGAAGAATGGAAAGAACTTGTCTGATAATAATTTCAGTCTATTGGGGTTATGCCAAGCTGTCTTGTTTGGGCGACATCAACAATAGCGGTTATCTGGTTTGAAATGTTGAAATTGTCATATTCTTGCATTCCTTGAGTTAAAGCCTCTTCAAAAGAGTTTGTTCCAACCATTGTTGTCTCCAAAAAATATGCTTTTGTTCCGTCTTTAGATTTTACTCCAACAAAAGAATGACCAGGCACATTTATTATTAGTGGGTTTAATTGAATTGCTTCGAATGCAGATGCAAACAAAACGCTTCCGTCAATACAATTTCCCATTTTATATTGAAGAGATTCCGCAGGTAATCTAATCCGTTGTGATGCCCCTGGTTGAAATGAAATTGTTGTGCTGACATAGCTTACGCCTCTTTTTTTGATTGTATTGTAAATTGCCTTCATTTGGAGCAGAACTTCTTTGTCAGTTGCTTGGTAACCAAATAAAGCCCTATTAGGCATTAACTCTTTTGCCTCGCTTAACAATTTTTCTATTTCTGGGTTTTGCGGCGTAATAAAAGAACTAACCAGCAGGGTATAATCATTGGTCACAGTATTGTAGCTCGCAGTAAATGCCCACATGAAATCATCTTTGGTAGAAATATTAATCATTCTTGAATCTGTTTGTTCCTCTGCTGGTTGGTCTGGAAATTTTGAATACAAGTCAAACTCAATCGAGTAAGTTTTTTCAGTATCCCCAAATAATTTATCTTCAGGGATTACAAGAGGCACATTAAAACGAACCTCGGAAGAATTTGGTGCGGGGGATGCCGGAACTTCTTGCCAATCAGTTACATCCCTTATCCTTACTCTAAACTTTTTTTCGAGTGGTGGAAAGGGGGCACCACCAGATATTGGAAGACAATTATCTTGTGCTATTGCATTAATTATTGGAATCTTATTTTTCATAGCATAGTTGTACAATGCTGGTTGAATTGGGTCTGGATATGCAATTTCCCAACGTACACAATTCAAAGCATTTTCAAAATATGTTTTAAATGGAAGACCATAGACGCCGTCAATTCTTGGAACGCTCTGCAATTTGTTGAAGTTAATTGGTGTTGGTTGAACCTCTGTTACTGACAATGTCCCTGGTGTAGGTAGTTGTGGCGATTGTGGTGTAGGCTGCGCGGATGGCGTGGTATCTTGTGGGGTTGATTGCTTGTTTTCTTGTATTCCTGTCTGGCTAACTGCTGCTACAAAAATGAAAAACAATACAATAGAAAGAATTATTTTTAACGTAGTGCTAAGCGAAATGCCAAACCGAGATGCAAACTTTAGATTTGCTAACGGCATCCACAATAGTACAATTAAGAAACAAGCTAAACCCGCAAAAAAATTAGTGAATAACGCAGGTATCGAAAACAAACCAAAAAAAATTATAATCAAGAAGCGCACTAAGTCTCTCACGCCGAGCTGTTTTGAATCGTAAAGAAATAGTTGTTTCAATTTCATGATTTGTCCTCTGTCATTAACTTACACTATACACGACCTTGCCGCACTGCACTGTTTCGTTAAACTGAACTGAACTATTTGGATTAATGCTCCCTAAATTGACTGTTTTGTCATCTATTATTTCATTATTGTTGTTTACTACGTAAATTCGAAGTTTTACATTTAAGGGCATTGCATCTGTTGGATTTGAGACATATCCCTTGCAAGTTTGGTCGCAAAGTGAAAAAAGTCTGTTTTCTTGGCATTTATCTCCGTACAATTTAACAGACATGTTGTTTCTTGGGTTGCTGTTTAGGCACCCTGAAAATAATAGCAGACTTGTCAATGCCAGTGCAAGGAGCATAATGGTTTTATGTTTCATAACTTTCTTTTACTATTAGCGCACGGTGGTTTTTATACCTATTGCCCAACTGGGCAATATTTGGATTTTATCAGGCAATAGCGACTAATCTATAATGTTCAGTGCCGCACAACTCGCTAGTATATTAGGCGATGAAACAAAGGTAAAAGTCCTTCAACTACTTACTGAAAAAGAGATGACTTTAACCGAAGTCTACAAAGAACTGAAACTCAAGTATAGAGAATCTGCCCACAAAGCACTACAAAAACTTCTTAGCATAGGACTCATTAAAAGACGGTTTGACGAAAACAAAAAAGCC
>CAYOAS010000102.1:0-5277 GCA_964402015.1 uncultured archaeon
CTGCAGGGGAAAAATAACCGATAACGATTGGAAGCTGAAAAAATTGCAGAAAAAATACAAAAACAATTTTGCCTTGTTTATTTTGAAGAAAATCAAAAAGCAAAAAGATTAAAATTTCTTAAAGGTAAGTGCTTTCAGTGCATTCCCTGAAATCTGTATCCGAGTTTTTCGCTGATTATTTCTCCGTAGCCGCGTTTTTCAATGTCTTTTTCGTTTACTCCAATCTTTTTCAGAAAGCTTATTATTTTGTTGCGCGAATCTTCTTTTTCCTCGCTTTCAAGGGCAACTTCAAGGTAATAACCGAGTTCTTTCACATCGTCAAGGCACAGTTCAAACCCTTCAAGCTCGCCATATATTCTGCTTTTGTTCAGAGTGAAAGCATTGACTAAACCCATTGCCTCGAGCATCTTGCGCGCTTGTTCGGCATTTTCTATTCCTGTTTCAAATTCTTTCCACGCGCCGAGGATTTCTGTCAGCTCTTTGAAAGTTAGTTTGCTTTTTCCATTGCTTGTGCGGATGCGCATTATCCAAGCGCCAGGGCCTTCTGGCTTTGCGTCAAAGCCTTTTGACTTGAAGTATGCATCGCACTGCTCTACTGGTGCAGAAAATTTTGCTCCAAGCGATTCAAGCTTTTTCTTTATTTGCTTCAAATCCTTTAGCCTGGCTTTTACCTCGACTTCCATGGCATTACCTTTGTAAAACTTACAACTAAGATAATCAAAAGACCGTTAAAAATTTTTTCTTGCCTACTCAGGGGCTGATTAATAGCACGTTGTCGCCGCGGAGTATCATTTTGCCGTATTTGGTTTTTAGTTTTCCTTCTACTATCTCTTCGGCGTTCTCCAGTACAATGTTCATGTGGACGTCAAATGCTTTCAGCATGCCGCGGATTGAAATTTCGCCTTTCAGGACAACCAGCACTTCCTTTCCAAGGCTGTCGTTTAACAAGTCGAATGGTCTGTTGTTCATATGTTCTTCCCCCATAAAATCCACCACACATAAATAACGGGATTTACTTTTTCTTTCCAAATATTGAGAACAAGGACTTAAAAAAGCTTCCTATTCCCCGCTTTTTCTTTTCCGGTTCAATTGAAATTCCTGCAATGTGCGCTGCAATTTTTTGTATTGCTTTTGCGCTTGGAGAATTTGGCAAGCGGATCATTACTGGAGCAACTTTTTCTTGCAAAAAGCTTTTGCGCATTTCATCATCATAGGGAATGCTGCCATAGCATGGCAATTCGAGCATTTTCATTATGTCGTCTGCAGCAACTTCTCCTTTGTCGCCGTAAACCAGGTTTATGATTATGCCGATTGGTTTTCTGCCCAATCTTTCTGTTACTATTTTTGTTTTCAATACGTCTGCAATGCTCGGGCTTGTTGGAGTAGTAATCAAAATTATTTCTTCTGCTGCGGAAATCCCTGCAAGAACAGTTCTTTCAATTCCAGGGGGCGTGTCAATCAAGACAAAATCAAATTGCTCTTTTAATTGGCTTATTACTGAATCCAGTCTTTCCGGGTCAACGCGGCGATAGTTTTCCAGGCTCAGGCCGCTTGGAACAAATTTTACTCTTGCTGGACCGTCATAAATAGCGTCTTGGATTGTTGCTTCGCCAAGCAAAACATCATGGAGAGTTATTGGCGAGCTTTGCATTCCCAATAACAAGGAAAGGTTTGCCATTGCAACATCTCCATCCACCAGGCAAACGCTTTGGTCGCGCTGCGAGAGCGCAATTCCAACGTTTGCTGTAATACTGGTTTTTCCGACTCCACCTTTCCCAGAAGCAAAAGCTATTATTCTTCCCACAAATACACCAAAAAAAATTTCTTTCAATTAAGGGAAAATCCCTTTTATTATTAGATAACGTGTCACTTGATTAAAAAGTTATCCGCGGATTGCTTTTCCGCGCTTGGCGCCATGGTTTTTTCGGGGCTTTTTTTTTCCAGAAATTCTTCGATTTCCCTCGAAATCGCTTTTAATTCGATTGTTGAAAGAGACGCAGGGGCTTTTATGACATAAATTTTTCCGCCAAAAGAAAAAAGCATGTTCCAGCCGTGGTTTTTTATGAGGACAAAATCTGATTTTGGGATTTCTGATTGAACATAATTGAACAATGCGCTTGCTGTTATTGCCTGTGAAACACCGTTTCCGTCGCTTGAAACAATCAATGAACCGTTTTTTTGTGCAACGCAGATTTCATCAACCAAATGCTTTTTTTTCAGCAAATGGACTAATTCTTCAATGTTTTTTGCGTTCATGTTGAAGCGGTGCCTTGCAAGAATGTCGTTCAGCGCATTAATCTGGTCCTGCGGAACACTGGTAGTATCCAAATCCAGCACTATGCTGAAAAAGTTGTGCAACGCGCGTGAAATAGATTTTCTAAAACCCAAAAGGTTCACCGGCAAATTTACTTGTTCCTGTTTTTCGCAAGCCTTTTTTTAAAAAGGCTTATTTTGTTGTTATATCTGTTAATCCTATCTTCTTAAAAATGTCGTATTTTGACTCCTCTTTTTTTACCAATTGTTGCAATGTTTTTTCGGCAAACGCAGGATCAAACTTTTGCTTGAAATACCGTGCTACGTCATTTTGTGTTATTGGCTGCCCCAACTGTATTTTTTCATTGAAAGCAATAATCAATTCCACCTGTTGCTTTGATAACTCGCAAACATCAAAGACAGCAAATTCAGCGGCAGCAGCATTGAATGATTGCTGTAGTGCAAAGTCACCAAAAAGCGTGATGTCAAAGTTAGTGTATTCATACAGCGAACCCACAATAAAACCGTTTTTTATGAGAAAAATTCCTTCTTCAATTCCGGCATAACCTTCGATTGTCAAAACAATATAACCGTTGAAGCCCCCATACAATAGGCTGGTGAATTGCTTCTTCAAATCCACTTCCTTTGTAATAACAGCCTGCTTTTTCAGAGTGCCAACGGGCAAATTCAAAACCAAAAACAACCACCAAAAACATTGAATAATATTTAAATAACAAACGGAATTAATAAACTTTGATGGCAAAAGAAAAAAAAGCCGCTTTTCTGGACAGGGACGGCACAATAATCAAGAACGAGGAAAAAACCCGTGATTTTCACTTGGCGCGCGTTTACAGTTATAGCCCAAAAGCAATAAAACTGCTCAAACAAGCAGGCTACAAAATAATTATTGTAACAAACCAAGCGCGGATTGCGCTGGGTTATTGCACCGAAAAACAAATACAAAAAATAAACAAAAAAATGCTGCGCGAACTTGCCGCAAAAGGCGCTCGCATTGACGCAATATATTATTGCCCGCACCATCCAAAAGCGCCAATAAAAAAATACAAAAAAAACTGTGATTGCAGAAAACCAAAAACTGGAATGCTGGAAAAAGCGCGCAAGCGCTTCAAAATAGATTTTTCAAAAAGCTTTGTTGTCGGAGACGACAACCGCGACATTGAAATGGGAAAAAAAAGCGGCTGCAAAACAATCTTGGTTCAAACAGGCCACGCGGGAAAAGACGGTCACTGCAAAACAAAACCAAATTTCACGGCAAAAAACTTGCTGGAAGCAACAAGAATAATAATTAACGAAAGCCCTAAGATAAAAAAGGAATTGTGACAACATATGCCGAAACTAAATGCGGAACAAAAAGAGATTCTGCGTGACCTTGTCCAGTGTGCAACGGAACAATTGTATTGGAACAAGCTTTACAATTTGACTATTTATGAAATTAATCACTTGGGTTCTGGAAGCATTACTGGGGGAATGCAACACTATAATCCCGTACAATTTTCCCGCATTGGCAAACAACTTGTGGGAATTGCAGAACTTTGTAAAAATGCTACCCAAAAAATTGCGCTAAAATATAGTGGCCTTTTTTCAGAGTCCAGAAAAAAGGGAATCCCAACAAAAATACGGGATAAATTTGACGTGCTTTTTACCAGTCCCCCAAAAGCCTTTGACAGAAAAGTGCGGGTTGACAAATTCACTTTGCAAGCTTATTTGCACGAAGGGCCATCACACCAAGATGCAATTAACTTGTTGCGCAAACAAATGGAAACCGCCAGCCAAAAAGAAGCTGACTTGTTGTGGGAATCCATTCTGGCGCTCAAAGGCCCGCAAAATATTCCAATTCAACCACTTAAAAAAAGAACAAAACCGCAAAACAAAATTCGAAGATTCCAAAGGAGAAGATAAACTATTTTTTTCCCAGAATTAGTACGTGGTCTGCTGTATTCTTGAGCGCTGCTGCGCTGGCTTCTTCTGCCAAAACAACTATTGTTTCTTTGCCAGCGCGCTTTGCTTTTATGACAGCGGGCAAAAAATCAGAATCCCTTGTAACAAAGGCAATAGAAGTTATTACAGGGTTAAAGACTGCTTCGACTGCGTCGGCAATCATTGCAACGTCAATGTCTCCAACAGTTACAACTGGTTCAAAACCCTGGTTTACAACTGCCTCAACGAGTTTCTGGCTCGCAAACTGGTTAAGGAAAACCCTTCCGATTTTCATGTCGCCGTATTCTAACAGCATTTTTTTTAGTTCAGCCAAATCAACATTGAATTCCTTGCGCAGAATGTTCGGGCCGTCGACAAAAACAGCAAGGTGACAGCGCTTTTCCTCTTTTTTTGAAGAAAAGCGCTTCCGCATTTTTTCCATTACAGACATTTTATCAATCAAAAAAATGGAGGAAAAGTTATTTAAAAACAAGGCATTACAATTGAAAAAAGAGAAGAAAAAAACAACTGGTGATTTTTTGGCAGAAGGAGAAATAAAATTCGCCCAGATAGGGCACTTAAAGGAAGGAAACTATGTTTTGATTGACGGTTTTGTTTGCCAGATTAAAAGCACTGAAAAAAGCAAGCCTGGAAAACACGGAGCAGCAAAAGCACGCATTACAGCAATAGGAGTATTTGACGACTCAAAAAGACAATTACTGAAAGGAACAGGAGACGACCACGAAGTTCCAATTATAGCCCGCGGAAACGCGCAGATTGTCGCAATAATGGGGGAAAATCTTTCGATGATGGACTTGTCAAATTACGAAACACGCGAAATCCCAATGCCAAAAGACGTTGCGGGATTGAAACAAGGCGACGAAATAGAATTCATCAAATGGGGCGACAAATACAGGATAATAAGAAAAACCAGCGGAAACCAGTGAAAAAAAGATTCAATCTATTTTTTTGAAGAGTATTTCTTCGCGCTTTGTTTTTGTTCCGGCTTTGGTTTTGTTGAAAACAGCTTCTTTTAACAATGCCGCTTTGAAGTCGAATTGTTCATTTATTTTTTTGCTTGTTTCC
>CAYOAS010000103.1:0-5162 GCA_964402015.1 uncultured archaeon
CTCGATTACTGGTTCTGGCTTGAGAGAAGTTGCAGCATTGTCAAAATAGATTATTGGCTTTCCAGGCCTGTGCGGGTGCAGCAGCGGAAAATCCTTGCGAATGTTTTCAGTATTCATGTCTTATCTAATGAATAAAAGTAATAATTAAATAACCCTTTTGGTTCGACTGTCTATCATGCTTCTTGATTTGCATTGCCACAGCAAATACAGTCCTTGTGCAATTAGTTCGCCAAGGCATATTGCGGAAATAGCAAGGCAAAAAGGAATTGTTGTAGCGCTCACTGACCACAACACCACTGCAGGGTGGAAAGATTATGAAAGCAATTGCAAGCGCTTTGGAATTGACTATATTTTGGGGCAGGAGCAAAAAGTTTTTTGGGAAAACATTTTTGCTGGCGAGCTTCTTTTTCTTTTCCTCAACGAAGAAATAAAATCAAAACAGGTTTTTGAGGCAATTGACGAAGCGCGCGCACAGGGTGCTTTGGTTTCAGTTGCACACCCTTTTAGGAAAATTCCCAACGGAAAATTTTTTGGCATTGAAAAAATTCTTGGCAAAATTGATGCAGTGGAGGTTTTCAATGCGCGCTGTGTTTCAAACAAGCCAAACAGCCTGGCAAGCGATTTTGCGGAAAAACACTCTTTGGGAATGACTGCTGGCTCTGACGCGCATTTTCCTGGAGAAATAGGAAAAGCGCTTGTGGAAACAGAAACAGATTCTTTGGAGGAAGCGCGGAAGCTGGTTGAAAAAGCAAAAATAATTGTCCACGGAAAGTTATTGAATCCATTAGTGCATTTGAAGGCAAACCTTGCAAAGCGCGGCTTGATAAAAAAGGAAAATTATTGAGGTTTTTTGAATGAAACAAAAAAAATTATTAGATTGGCTTGAATTTTTTCGGGGAATCCCAGGGGATACTGTTTGGAAAGTGAGCAAGTCATTGAAAAAAATGAGCCTGCAAAAGCTAAAACAGGAGCGTGATGCGATTGAAAAGCAAACTCCCCCAACGGATAAAATTGCCATTAAAATGTGGGTGGAAGCGCACAGAATGTTTAATGGAGAAATATTTCGCAGGGAAAATTCTTTTTTTGCGCGCCTGAAAAGGGAAATGCATTTTTTCAGAATCAGGAGAAAGCCATAATGCTGTTTTAATATTTTTAAACAGTATGATTGGTTATTTTTATGGTGGTTTTTTTTGGTTTCTTTTGACGAATTCAAAAAGCTTGATTTGTGCATAGCAAAAATATTGTCCGCAGAGGATGTTCCGGGAAAAGACAAACTGTTAAAGCTAGAAATCGATATCGGAACGGAAAAGCGCATTATTGTTGCGGGAATAAAGCCGTATTATGAAAAAGAAAAATTAATCGGAAAACAGATTGTTGTAGTGGCAAACCTTGACCCGCGCCCCATAGCAGGCTTAATGAGCAACGGAATGCTCTTGGCAGTATTAGACAAAAACAACAAATTCTCGCTGTTAACAACAGACAGCGAAGTCTCGCCAGGCACAAAAGTGGAATGACAATGGCTTCAGAATCGGAAATTGTTCACGATGCAAATATTCAGATTTGGAAAAACATTATTTCCGCTTGCCTGCCAGAAAGGCGGGAAACAATATTTGATTTTTTTCCAGGAAAGCGGCCGGTTGTGGAAAACGCGTTGCTGCAAACAGCCTTTTCAGGGAAGCTTTTTGCATTTGATGCATCAAAAGGCGCGCTTGAAGAGCTGGAAAAACAGCTTTCAGAAAGGAAATTCTCCTTTAAAGCTGTCGCAAAGGAAATCTCCGCAGGCGACCCTTTTCTCAAAGCGCTTTTTATAAAAGAAAAGCCCGCGCTGGTTGCATTCAACCACCCGATTGATGATTTGATTTCATTCAGGTTCTGCAAGGAGAATAAAATAGATTATTACCAGATGCTAGCTGATTTTGATTTCTCGCGCGGGGTCTGGGATAAAATCTGTGAAAAGCCGGAAAAAATGGAAAAATTTGTTCTTGATTGGTTCTCTTATTTTGCGGAATTAATTCCGGCAAAATGCTTCCTTACAATATCATAATATCCTAGCAAACCAGAGCGCGAACTTGGGTTTTTCAATGAAACAAAACTCTGTGCTGGGCTCTTGAAAGAAGTTTCCGGTATACTGAAAAATGGTTTTTCGGAAAAAAACATCCTTGTTAAAGCAGCTTTTGAAGACCCGTTGGTAAGGAAACAGAATGTGCTGAAACCTGATCAGTGGAAACTGTTTGTTAAGAATAGTTAGGCTTCTTCAGTGCAGCATTGCTACCAGCGCGGGAAAAGCAATTACTACTCCCACTGTGCTGCCGATGTTTGTGAGCGCAGCAACCAAGAGAATGCGCGTTGCCTGGTTTTTTGCAAAATCCCCGATAGAATTCAATTGATTAAGCGATTCAAAATCCTGCACTTTTGGCGGCCTGTATTTTGCCTCGACAGCTGCAGCAAACCAGCCGCTTGCAAGTGCCGGATGGAGTGTTGTGAAAGGCGCTGCAACAAAAGCAGTTAGAATGGAAAGAGGGTGCGCGCGCGCAAGCGCTGCGCCAAGCGCGGAAAAAGCGCCGGTAATCAAAAACCAGTATGCAAAGAAAGATATTCCGGAAAAAATTCCTTTTGAAAGGAAAACCCAAGCAAACAATAGCAAAAAGGCTGCCGGAACAGCAATCTTGAGAATTGTGCCGGCAGGGCTTTTTTTTTCCGGCACAAAAAGCAATTCTGAGACATTTGTCTCAGCAAATAATTTTTCCTTGATTCCAAAAACATGCCCTGCGCCGATTACCGCGACTATTTTTTTTGCAGTGCTTTTTTTTATCTGTTCCGCAATGTATGCGTCGCGTTCGTCCACCAATACTTTTTTCACTGTCGGGGCTTTTTTTCCGAGTTCTTCCAGCACTTTTGAGAGAATGTCTTTTTGTTTTAGTTCTTCAATTATTTCCGGGGTTATTTCTTTTTGTTCTCCGCCGAATATTCCTGAAACAAGAGTCATCAATATTGAAATTTTTTCTTTCAGTGGCATTAGCGCGAAAGCGCGCTTTAGCGTTATCTGGATGTTCCTGTCAAGCAGCAATACCGGGATGTTGTTTTCTTCCGCTGTCTTTTTTGCCTCTATCATTTCGCTGCCAGGTTTTACCTTTACTATGTCTCCGAGTCTGCGCTGTAGGTTTGCAAGAAAAAGATTCAATAGCAGCAGGTATACTTTTCCTTCTTTTATTACCTGCATTATGTTCATTTGCTGCCATTTTTGCTCGTGCTGCAATTGCTGGTAACGTTGTTCGCACAATTCTATTCCCACTGCTTCCGGCTTTTCCTTTTCGATTGTTTGTTTTGCGAGTTCTACGCTTTCCCTGCTGATGTGGGCTGTTCCCACCAATATTATTTCTTTTTCTTTGAGGAAAATCCGTTCTATCAATTAATGCACCGTTTTTATTTTGGCCAAAAAAATTGTTTTAAACCTTTCCAGGCCGTGGTTTGCTTATTTTGCCTGCATTACAAATTTGATTAGTTCTTTTGTTGAGAATTTTTTGCCGTACATCAGTATTTCTGTCCTGTACAATCTTGTTGTTATTGCAATTACTGTAACTATTGATAGAACCAGTATTGCGGCGCTCGCGATTGCCTCTGTTATTGTTATTTTTTCGAGAAAGACGCGGATGATTGAAGTTATTGGGGCTGTTAGCGGGAATAGTGTTAGGATTGTTCCGAACATTATGTCGCCTTGTTCGTTCAGGAAAAGCGTTCCGAGCGCTGGCACTAGCGAAAAAACAGTTATTATTGAGCTGACTTGCTGTGCCTCGATTTTTGTTTCAGTCAGCGCGCCTATTGCCGCAAGCAGTGTCGCGTAAAGCAAATATCCCAAGATGAAAAAGAAAAGATATGAGGCTATTTTCACTGTTGTCGCGAGCGTGAATGCGTCCGTGGCGGTTGTTTGCGGCGAGGCCATTGAAAAAATTATTATGCCAATTGTTACCCAGGAAGCAAATTGAACTAATCCCAGCAGGCCTAAACCAAGAATTTTTCCAGTTAAAAGCTGTTTGAAAGAGATTGTTGAAAGCAATACTTCCATTATCTTGCTTTCTTTTTCTGTTGAAATGCTTTGCAGCAGAAAGTTTGCTGAAAGAAAAATTGCCATGCTGAATACCATTGCTATTGTCGAGGGAAAGGCAAAGAATGCCTGTTGCGTTTGCAGCGCTAACAATTCTGAAAGCGTTAACTGGTTTCCCACAAAAGAAATTATTAACGCGCAGAGCAGCATGAATGCTGGAATAATGAATGTGAAGAATAAGTATTCCTTTCTCCTGAAATTTGTTTTGAATTCGTGCACTGCAACAATCAGGCTTTTATCCATTTTTCCGCCTCCACTAATTCTATGAAAATCTGGTTCAGGCTCATTTCAGTAACGTCAAACTTTTTCACATCAGCATTTTTGTCTGCTAATTGTTTGAGAATGTTTTGCGGCGTAGTATCAATGCGCAAAAATAATTCTGCACTGTTTTTTTCCAGTTTCATTTTTTCAACGCCTTTTAGTTCCGGAAGATTTCCGTTGAATTCTATGTAAACGCAGTTTTTTGCATATCGTTCTTTTATGTCTTCAATGTGCCCGTACAATACTCTCCTGCCGTGGTTTACCATCAGAATGCGGTTGCACAATTCTTCAAACTCGTTCATCAGGTGCGTGCTCAATATTATGGTTCTGCCGTTGTTTTTTTGTTCCAGAATCATTTTTTTTACTGTTTCCCGATTGTCGGGGTCCAGGCCGCTGAACGGCTCGTCCAAAATCAATAGTTTTGGCTCGGGAACCATTGTTGCAATCAATTGCACTAATTGTTTCATTCCCTTGCTTAAAAATTTCAGTTTTTTGTTTTCAAACTCTTTCAATCCGACTTTTTCCAGCATTGTTTCGGCATTTTCCCGCGCTTTTTTTTCTTTCATTCCCTTTAATGAAGCGAGGTAAAGTATGTTTTCCATTATTGTAATGTTCTCGTACAATCCGCGCTCTTCCGGCAAATAACCGATTTTTTCTTTTATTTCTTCGCTGAAACTTTTTTCAAAAACCTTTATTGTTCCCTTGTCCGGCTTTATTATGTCCAACAGCATTCGGATTGTCGTGGTTTTGCCCGCTCCGTTCGGCCCCAACAAACCGAATATTTCGTTGTATTCAACGC
>CAYOAS010000104.1:0-5119 GCA_964402015.1 uncultured archaeon
AGCCATCGATGAAGTCTCCTGTAAATCCTGCGGATGGAACATATATAATATCGTTTTTAATCTTGTTTTTTATTGAAGTTATTACTCCTTGAACATCGTCCCCAATTATTTCAGGGGTGCAGGAAGTCAATACTGAAATCAATTTTGGGTGAAGCCTTTTTTCTGCATCTAATATGACTTTTTTTAATTTATTTTCGTTGCCGAATACTGCGTCTTTTTCCGCAAGGTTTGTTGCGGTCCCCCTATTTGTGTTTCCTAAAGCGTCATGAACTCCCCAAAGGTGAAGCGCTCTTCTGTGGCATCCTGCAGGGGTATGTAAGACTGCAAAAGAATCGTTTATTGCGTATGTTGCACAGTATGCGCCCATGAAAGAACAAAAATATTGTGATTTGTCTTGGATGTTCATTTGTTCATCTCATTTGATTTGATATTTTTGGTATTTTTTATAAAAATCTCTGTTAAATTCTTTGGCTAGTTCGTACGCAAGAATTATTGCTCCGTTATATCCTAAAAATGGTTGTGGGTCGTCCATAGATTCCATAAAAAAATAACCTAAATTGTAAATAAGTTTGTGGTTATAGTTTGCATCAAATACTACATCAAACTTGGATTGTTTTAGGGCATTTTTATATTGTCTTTGGTCGGGATAAACTAATATTTCTGATTCTATGTTTTTTTCTTTGCATATTTTTTTTAGGACGCACATTGTTTTGCCGCTTATTTCGGTTAGTTTTTCTCCCACTGTTTCCCATGACCTGTAATAAGAAATAAGTTTTACGTCTAAACCAAAATCGGCTAGTGCGCCTATCAAATAAGGGGTTTTACTTGCTCCAATGCAAACAGCGGCTTTTTTGCCTTTCAAATGTTTTTTTATTTTTTCTATCTTTTCAAGTGCTTTTTTTTCTTCTTTATAAATGATTTCGTGTGCATTTTTTACTCCAAAAAAGTTTGTGATTTCTAAGAGAAATTCTGTTGTGTTTTTTATGCCAATTGGCATTGGGGGATAAATGTATGGTGTGCCAAATTTTTCTTTCATTATTTTTACACAGTCGTAAGTGGAGGGGGGGCATCTAATTACATTTAGTGCAGCCGCGGGAGCTCGTTCAATGACTTTTACGGAACAACCGGTAGTAACTGTGTTTAACAGTTTTATGCCAGTCTTTTCAAGTATCTTTCTTAGCTCATTTAGGTCTCTCCCCTCAGAATAGTCCCATGCAAAATAATAACCCAAATAATTAATGCTGTTTGGGATTATTTTTTGTTTTTTCATGATGTGTTCTGCAAAATATTTGTTAACCATATTCTGTCCTTCTGTTTGCATTTTGCCACTCATGCCACTGGTGTGCAGTGCAAAAATTTTGCTTTTAATTTGTTTTGATAAATCTTCTACAACTCCGTCAACATCGTCTCCAATTAGTTCGCTGGCGCAGGTTCCTAGAACTGCAATTAACTTTGGTTTATAGTGAGAGTCAACAAACTTGATTGCGGCTCTTAATTTTTCTTCGCCACCATTAATAATGTCAATTTCTCCTAGGTTTGTATTGTAAGTAGCTGCTAACCCTGGTTTGTAATCTAGTTTGAATTCATTGTTGCAACCTATTGCCCCGTGGACTATGATTGCAGTGTCATTTTTCATTGCTTGTAAGCATCTCCAGGCTCCTGTTAAGGAACAACCTGTGTTTATGAATCGATCTCCTTTGTAATTAACTATTTCGGTTTTGTCTAAGTCACAAGTGTTACAATGCAAGCCTTTCATTTAATATCCCAACAAGAAATCGTTTCATTTTCTGGAATGAACAAGCAGTCTGCCCGGCATTGCTTGCAAGAACTAAATTGTTGAATTAATTTGTTACAGTCTAGTCGAACTTCAGTTATAGTATTGTAATCTGGTTTTGGTAATTGTTTAAACTTGTTAGCTGGAATAAGGGGCATTATATTCATTAGAGTGGCACCATTTTCTCTTACTTTTCTTGCAACTTCCTGCATGTGGTTTGAGTTTATTCCTGGTATGTATACTGTATTTACTTTTGAAATAATGCCTTGTTTATGTAATAATCTTAACCCTTGTAATTGAGAATCTATTAAAATTTTTGCTGCTTTCAATCCGGTTATTTTTTTGTTTTTAGGTTTAATGTATTCGTATATTTTTGAACCTATAATTGGATCTACTGCATTTATTGTTACCGATACAAAACCCAATTCTAATTCAGAAATTCTTTTGCTCATTTCTGGTAATAATAATCCGTTTGTACAAAGGCAATAAACAAGAGTGGGGTATTTTTTTTTAAGTCTTTCAAGTACAATAAATGTTTCTTCATTTGCAAGTGGGTCACCAGGCCCCGCAACACCGACAATTTTTAGTCCACTGTGTTTTTCTAATAATTTTGAAATTGTTTTTTCTGCCTCTTGTGGGGTCATTATTTTTTCGGTTTTGCCTGGCATGTTGGTTCCTTGGTCTAAACCTCTGTTGCAATAATTGCAATGAATGTTGCATTTTGGTGCAACAGGCAAATGGATTCTGCCTATTTTGTCATGTAAGTAATCATTGTAACAAGGGTGGTTAATTGGAACCATTTTGTACCCCTGTTTTGCTTATGTTATAAACAATTTTTTCCAGTTCTTCTATTTTAAGGTTTTTTGGGGTTACTAGTTTTTTATTTTTTATGATTTTGGTTGCTAATGTGTAATATTCTTTTGCTTGGTTAGAGCTGGGCGCATATTCCATAACTGTGTTGTGGTTATTTTCTGCTGATTGGACTATATCACTTTTTGGGATAAATTCAATTAGTTGTGTTCCTATTTTTTTTGCAAAGCACTCTAAGATCTTTTTTTCGTTTTTGACATTTTTGGCATTGCCAATTAATCCTGCTAGTTTTACTTCGCTTCTTTGGGCAAATCTTCTTATGCATTTACAGATGTTGTTGGCAGCATATAGTGACATTAGTTCGCCTGAGGTTACTAAGTAGATTTCTTTTGCATATCCTTCGCGTATTGGCATTGCAAAACCACCGCAGACAACATCTCCTAGTACATCATAAAATACGAAATCATTTTTTTCTTTGTAAGCGCCTAATTCTTCTAATATTTGTATTGCTTTGATTACTCCTCTTCCAGCGCAGCCAATGCCTGGCTCTGGGCCGCCAGCTTCAATGCACTTCACTCCATTAAAACCTGTTTGCATTATGTCTTTTAACTTGATTTTTTCTAAGTTGTTTTTTCTTAACATGTCTAGAATTGTTTTTTGTCTTTCGCCTTTAAGCAACATTCTGGTTGAGTCGCATTTAGGATCACACCCGATCTGCATTACGGAGAAACCCATTTTAGAGATTGCAGCGGTAACATTAGATGTAACTGTGCTCTTTCCAATTCCTCCTTTGCCGTAAATAGCAATTTGTCTCAAATTATCTCCCCTTTACTATTATGGTGCATAAATAATTTGAATGCACTAAATCTTTTGTTTCGCCAAATTTGTAGTCTAATTTTGGTTTGTCATTGTGAAATTTAAAGCAATATTCGTCTGGTTTATTCAAATTGTTATATAAACGTCTTGCTGCGCACCCCCCTTTACAGATTGTTACCTGCTCACAGTCTGTACATTCTTTAGGCACTTTTTGAATTCTGAGTGCTTCTTTTCCTTCTTTGAGTAGGGACTCTTTATTTTTAAGTAAGTCTTTAATGTTTAAATCGCTGCGATTCCAGAAAACGCAAGGAATTATTTTTCCGTCAGGAGTAATTCTTAGACTGTTTTTTCCACAAGGGCTTCCTCCGTCAGCAATAACATTATTTAGTACTGCGTTTACAATTGGTTCGCTACAAGAAATTATTTGTGATTTTTTAAATAATAATTTGATCCCCTTCCAGAATTCAGCATAGGTTGGTTTGTACTTTTTGCTGCGAACAGCTTTATACACATTTACTCTTAGATTAACATCAAGTTTTTTGGCTAAATCAACCATTGCCCCCATGTATTTGTAGTTTGAATTCATTAAAACTGTGACGATCGAGGTTTCTACTCCAAGTTTTTTGCATCTTTTTATGTTTTTGATGGCTTGTTCAAAAACTCCTTGTCCTCTAAACAAATTATGTAATTTTGCTGTTGGGAAATCCAGCGAGAAATCAATGTCGTTAAGCCAGGTTAGTTTTTCATCAGTTAGTTTTGAAGCAGTAAATCCGTTAGTGGTTAAACTGAGTTTAATCTTTTTGGCGTGCAAGTAATTAAACATATCTAAAAATTCAGGGTGCAGCCATGACTCTCCGGTGCCTAGGTTTATTGAATTTACCTTAAGTTTTTCGCAAACAAGCTTTAAATCTGAAAAGCTAATTGATGTGAGCCTCGAATGCAAGGAATTTCTTGAGATTCTTGAATAACAATGTGCACAATTCAAATTACACGCATTAGTCAAACCAATTCCAATATTGTATTCTATCGACCGCATAAATAATTCCTAACAGATTTTACTTCACAAACTAACATACTGGGTAATACTCCTCAACTTAAGCTGGAAAACAATCCAAGGCAATGTCCGGTTCATCAAAATATTAAATCTTCTCTAATTTTATTCTTTCGGTTGAATTTTCTTCAACCAGTTGGTTGTTTTCTTTGTTTTTTGTTAAATATTTTTGGGTTGTTTGCAGGCTAAAGCCGTTCAACTGCTTTAACCATTCGACATTGAGTTCGTAGTGCAAATCATCCTTAAGCAAAATATTTTTCTCAACCAATTTCTTCAACGCTTTGAATGTTGCTTGGTTGCTTGCTTTTTTTCCGTGTTCTTTGTTGATTTTTCTTTTGATAGTTTTTAATGGCAACGGCCATTCCTCGCTCAAAATTTGCACCGCGAGTTCTGCGATGGTTTTGTTTTTGTAGTTTGTTTGGAGTAAGCTGATTTGGGTCATTGTTAACTAATTCCAATTAAGCAGGGTTTTTAACCCTATCGAAACACTTGCTAAAAATAAAACATAGCATTAAGCCATAGTTAATATTTAGGCTAATTTGGCATTTCTCCTAGCGAAATTTTTCATCTTTCTAAAAATCAAGTTTATATATTTGGAAAGTTAACATTTAGGCGTTATGTCTTCTTTTGAGACTGAATTGTTGAATTATGTTATTGAGCACGGCACA
>CAYOAS010000105.1:0-5075 GCA_964402015.1 uncultured archaeon
TTTTTGGAAAAAACTCGTTTTGTCGCTGGAGGTGATTAAAATGGAGTTTTCAAAAGATTGTTCTGCCAGCCATCATGCTGACACTAAGGTTTTGCAAAGAGGCAATCCGTTTTCTGACGGGCTGACTTTCGCCGACTTCTTTAAGGAGGTGAAAGAATGAAACCAAAAGAACTAACGGTAAACGTTTGCCAGAAGGTCAACACTGGCGATTTCAGCTCTAAAGGCTTTGGTTTTACGCTGACAGTTTCTTTGGATGACAAAGACGATTTGTTAGCAACCAAAGAACAGTTGACTCGAAAACTTGAACAGTTTTTGAAGTTCGAGGTTGACAAAATCAAGGTGGCGTCTAAATGACGCCTCTTTCTTTTTTGGAAAAGCGAGTTGTCGGCTTTATTGAAGACTTGGCGAAAGAAACCGATGCCGTGCGGCAATCAAGCATGTTTAAGGAATACCTTGACACAATGGCGCGCTTTTGGCACTATTCTTACCACAACCAAATACTCATTTACCTGCAAAACAAAAATGCTTCTCGCGTTGCCGGGTTCGCAACATGGAACAAGCTAGGCCGCTACATCAAAAAAGACAGCAAAGCAATCAAAATCCTTGCTCCGTTCACCAAAAAAGTTATCAAAAAAGAGGGTGATGAAGAGAAAGAATGCTCTTTCACTTACTTTGTTCCAGTCAATGTCTTTGACATCAGTCAAACTGACGGGAAAGATGTACCCAAATTAGATATTGAAGTAGCTGGAGACAACCAAAAATGGTTACTGGACAAATTACTGGAGTTTTGCAAGTCTAAAGACATTAAAGTTGAATTCAAGCCACTCGGAATTAACGGTTTATACGGCTACAGCCAGGGTGGCAAAATTGTTATTGATGAAAACCCGAGTGTTAATATGCAAGCTAATACGCTGATTCACGAGATTGCGCACGAGCTCTTGCACTATTCGCCTGAAGGTAAACAATTTTTTAAGCAAGAAAAAGAAACTCAAGCAGAAGCCATTGCTTACGTGGTGTGTAGGGCGTTTGGTTTTGAAAACAAATCACCAAACTACATAGCCTTTTACTCGACCACAAAAAATCGGGTGCTTGAAAACATTGAAACAATTTCTGCGGTCGCGAGGGAAATTTTAAGTTTTGTTAATGGGCAGAGAGAATTTTAACAAAAATCCTGACGTTTCCCATTGGGCACAAAGCAAGGGCTTTTTTTCCACTAACTTTTTTTTGTTTTCTATTTCAGCTTGGTTTTCACTTTGAATACTACTGGTGTTCAACTCTTATTGGCTTCGCCTTCTGAAAGCTTGGAAAAGGTTGTTTTTTCTTTCACAAGCCTCTTATTCACCAAGGCTTTTTTTAAATCGACAACATAAATATACTTGCACCTGTTAGGGTAAAGGGCAAGTTCAATCAAAATGTTTTCAAGCCTCTCAACTCTTTTTTCCAAAGAATGAAATTTAGTCAAGCAAACCACGTCCAAGCGTCGCACACCTGTTTATGTTTTGTTGCATTTTGGTTTTCTTGTCTTGTTGCATTTTTGTATTTGGTTACTGTTTTGTAAACGGTTTTTGTTGCAGGCGTTATGTTCATAGTAATATCTCAATCTTTTCCATAATGAATATTGTAGCTTGCTAAAAACCTTTCGCTTTTGCTGGGGTAAATTAGTTGTTTTGATGTTTTTTTAATGGTTGTAAGAAGCGATTGCATAAACAATCCTGATAACTTTTTGGCATTGGGTTTATTTGAAAAAAAGCAAACTTATTTATACTGTTCAGTAGTAACTATTACAGATAATAACTAAACCCAGTTATATGGGTAAATAATTGATTAGGGGTGTTTTTTTGAGAAAATCATTTTTCGTATTAGCAAGCATTTTTCTTATTTTCTTTGCGGCAAACGCTTTTGCCGTTCCGCCTGTTACTTCAACCCACAATGTTGACGGTAACCCGGTAACAAACGGGCAAGCTGTTTCCACAAACAATCCTTTCGAATACAAAATTGTATTGCAAAACAACACCACTGAAGTACAATGCCTTGAAGTTCAAGAAATAATTTCTAATCAGTTGGATTTGGTATCATCCAGCCTCACTCCGGATGTAGTCGGAATGGGAGTCTACAACGATTACCAGTTCCATAACGTTTGCATTCCAGCTTACGGTTTAACAGACCTAATAATGCATTTTAAGAACAATTCTGCTGACGAAAAAAAGACTGCTTCAATATTTATTAGATACGAAACAGCAGACGGCAGCTGCATTTCAGACTTTGAATTGTTCGTTTTCAACGCTTTGGTTCCGGCAATACCGGAATTTCCAACTCCTTTGATTCCATTGGCAGGAGTAATAGGGTTGGCGTTCATATTTGCAAGAAAAAAGTAACTAAAGAGAGCTAAAAAAACTATTGGAAAGGGGGAGATACCAAATGAAAAAAATTCTTTTGGCAATATTTGCAATTTTCTTTGCAGCAACAGTCTTTGCTATTGTACCAACACTGGCAAACCACTACATTGACTCTGTCCAAATTTCAAACGGGCAGGAAGTAACAACAGCGCACCCGACTTTTGAATACAAGGTAACATTGTTCAACGATCATTCTTTGGGTAAACTGTACGAAATGCGCGAAGTCATATCCAATAAGTTAACTCTTTTGAACGCAAACATGCCATATTACACTGTTGCTGTCGGAGAATACAATGTATATGTTTTTGACGATATTTCAGTTACAGGAAACGGTTCAACTGACGTAATAATGAACTTCAAGAACGAAACAACAGATGAACAAAAAGCGGTTTCCATTAACACGAGTTTTTGCGAACTTGCAACGGCAAACTGTTTCGGGGACTTCCAGTTTTTTGTCTTCAAGGCAACAGTTCCAGCAATCCCAGAATTCGGATTCTTCTTGATTCCGGTCGGAATCGTATTGGGAAGCTATTATTTCATCAGCAAAAAGAAAGTGCTGGCATAAAATTCCAGCCTTTTTTTAACCTTTTTGCAAGAAGAATCTGACATGAAAAAGGCAATCATTCTGGTTCTGTTCGCTATTTTTTTCTCCACTGCCTTTGCCTCAACAATCAATGTTTCCTACTACATGAAAAACGGTTTTGACTCAAAAGGCAATCTTTTGCCGAAATTCCAGGAAAGCATTGACAAAACAAACGCCACAATAGCAAAAAACGTTCCAAGCTTTCTCCGCTTTTTCCAGGAAGACAAAATAAACCTCGAGGTCAATGACAACGGCAAAACAATTGTTTTTGGCATTAAAATAAAAAAAATGCAGATTGCGGAAATAAACAAGCGAGGTTTTCCAAACGCAAAAACAACAGTCAAAACAAACACTGCAACCCTGAATGAAATAGCCAATTCCAAAAAGCCTTTTGAAACAGCAATAAAGCTTTACAAAAAAGGAAAAATCAAAATAACCACCAGCGACTGGAAAATCAAGTTCCTGCTGCTAATGTTTAGAATCTGACGCTTGCCGGCAAGGCTATTGCAAAATCTCATGCTTGGCGCTTTGAGTACAATTCTTTAATTTTTTGCCCCGCTATTGTTTGTGAGAAAGAGATAAAACATGCCCCAACGTATCTTTAACTTTTTTTCCAAAAACTACCTGCTAAAACAATCTTCAACAATATTCCTTGCATCTTTCTTTGGTTCAATTGCACTCTTTGCCTCTTCAATCATTCTTGCCGGAGTTTTTGGGCCAGTTGACTTTGCAAACTTCAAAATTGCAACCAATCTATTCATCTTTCTGCCTTCCTTAATCGAGTTTGGCATTGGCGTTACCCTGGTAAAATACATTGCGGAATTTAGTGTTTCACAAAAAAACAAGATACCGCACCTTATAGTTTATTTCCTAAAAATACGCGCTGTTTCCTTTGCGGTTCTGATTGTCCTTCTTTTTTTGTTCAAAAACCAGATTTCCGAAATATTTTTTCATTCCCCCGCTTTTGGGCCATTGGTCATGGCAGGATTATGGATTTCAGGATTCATTTTCTTTGAAGTCTTTAAACAAATAGCCTTGGGCTTCTAGGAATTCAAAAGATTTGCTGTTTCCCAGTTTCTTGTCCTTTTTCTTTCCGGCGTTCTTTCCCTTGCATTCGGCTATTTCTTCGGTGTCTTCTGGGCTCTTGTAGGCTGGGGAATAGCATATTTCCTAGGAAACCTGCCTGTTTTTTTCTTTGCAATAAACAAGATTTCCTCTGTCCCCGCAAAAGAATTCAACACGAAAGAAATCCTTTTCTCCTTCTCCCTGCCAATGTATTCTCTCATTATACCCAACCTCTTAGGCACCGCGTTAGTCCCTTTGGTTTCGCTCTTTTTCCCCAAGGAAACAGTCGGCCTATTTGCGTTTGGAATGGTATTCTATAACGGCGCAGTGCTGATTCCAAACGCGTTTAATTCGGTTTTGCTGCCGCGCCTTTCCGAGGCAATCGAAAAAAAGCAGGACTTATGGAAGATTCTTGGAAAGACTGCTTTGCAGTACACTGCAATTGCCGTCCCCGCCATACTTTTGGTCTTTGTTTTGACGCAGCCAATCCTTCAAATCATCGCTCCGGCATACTCCAAAGGCGCAAATATCACGCTAGCTTTAATCATTGCAAGCATCCTGCTCGGATACCTTTCCCTGCTAGGCAGCTACTACACCGCACAAGAAAGAGTAAAAGCGAATTGGATTGTAACAATAGCCAGGAACTTGCTATTACTTGCGGTTAGTTTAATGGCCCTTTTTTATTTTTGAAGAAAAGAATACTATTAACAGTTTTTGGTGTTAGAAATATATTGTGAGATTATGAAAGTTTTGGTTACCGGGGGAGCAGGTTTCATTGGAAGCCACATAGTAGATTCTTTGGTTAAAAAAGGGTTTGAAGTTAGTGTCATTGATAATTTATCCTCTGGAAACAAGACTTTCTTGAATAAAAAAGCAATTTTTTATGAAAGGGACATAACCAAAAGCATCGAAGATGTTTTTGAAAAAGAAAAACCCCCTATGGTAATTCATTGTGCTGCACAGGTAATGCTGAGAAAATCCATTGAAGAACCTGTTCTTGATGCAATGACTAATATAATCGGGACAATTAA
>CAYOAS010000106.1:0-5069 GCA_964402015.1 uncultured archaeon
CCGGAAACAGCCACTTGCAGCCACACAATTATTGCAGAGGATACTGTTTGCGGGCCAAACATGGTTTGCAAGTCAGGTCAATGCACTGCTGGAACAACAGGCGGAGTTATTACAACAGAAGAATTATTGCCTTGGTGGGCAATAGTGCTAATACTGATAGTAATAGTTGGTGCAGCATACTACTTCCTCGTAATGAAAAAAGAAGCGCGCCACAAGAAGTAATTGACTGATTTTTTTTTACACAACTGGCACGCCCAACAAGAGACGTAAAAACACACATTGCCAGAACCGCCATCTTGACAGACAATAGAATTCCAATTCAAACCACCAGTTAAAACTGGTGGAATTCTTTTGGATTTATGGGGGGCACTAAAGGTTGCTCTGGGTTCACTCCTGCAAGAATAGCAAGTTTTTTAAGAAGCACCTGGTATTACTTGGTGATATGGAGCATTTGAGCATCAAATTGGAAACAGCTATTGCAAGGCAGATTGAAAAAGACATGAAAGAATTCAGGTATACCACTAAAACTGAATTTATCAGGGATGCAATCAGGGACAAATTAAAAACGTTTTCAGATGAAAGAGATAAAAAAAAGGCCTGGCAGGCTCTTTACTCTGCAAGAGGGATATTCAAAGGAAAGGGCAAGGCCAAGACAGATGAGGAATTTTACAAATTGAGAGAAGAAGCTGGAAAAGAATTCATTGACATTTTAGAAAAACGCTTTAGTCAAAAGTAATTTCTTCCGGCGCTCTAATTTCAACAATATCCCGCAAGGTATCAAAGTGGAAATCTCTCGTAACCAAAACAGCTTTGTTGTCTCTTGCAAGAATAACATGTAAAATATCCGATTCGTGGGATTCTGTTTTTATCCTGGATAATTTTTTTGCTTCCAAATACTGGTCATTAGAGATAGGCACAATTTCAAGAAAACGCTCAAAAGAAGAAAAAACCTGCTTTATTCTCTCATCAGAATAATCCCGCTTTAGCTCATGGACAACAACCCCAGAATACAAAACCTTGCAGCCTTTCTTCTCACAGTTCTTTAAAAACTGAAAAGCAAATTCTCCAAGCGGCCTGATGCCATCTCCCCTGTCTTCAAAATAGTCTCTCCAGATTGCAGTGTCCAGATAAAACTTTTTAGCCACACAAAAACTGTTTCTTTAACCTTATTTAAATGCGAAAATTGTTCGTCAATCGTACGGTTTTTTGCAGTGTTAAAAAAGCGTTTTTTGCACAAAAATTTTGGTTGTCAAATAATGCGCTTATTATACAATGTTTCAGCCTGCAGGGATTGCCTTGACAAAAAATGCTTTTACAATTGCCCCAACAATTTGGGTGACGTGAAAGCGTTTGATTGCACTCAGTGCAATGTTGGGGAAGCGGCTTGCGTTCGCGCTTGCAGGCAGAACGCTATTTTTGAGATAGCAAAAGGAATTTTGGCTGTTGACAGGGAATTGTGCAATGGTTGCGGGGCATGCGCGCTGGCTTGCGAAAAAGGCGCGATAACAATCGAGTATGGAAAGGCAAAAAAGTGTGATTTGTGTGCGGGAAACAATTTCGAATTGGCTTGCGTAAAAGCGTGCGAAAAAAAATCTGTCATAACAGCATTGAATGCAGGCAAGGAAAAGCAGGTTTCAAAAATCATCGGGTGGCAGATAACAAAAATTTCTGATTCTGAAAAAAACAAGACGCTGAAAGAAACGGATTGTTTTGACATAATTGAAATGCGGAACGGCGAAAAAAAATATTTATTGAAAGGCATTCCCTGTCTTTCTCCAGAGGAAGCAAGCTTGTTCAAGAGCGTGCTTGCAGATTTCCAGTCAGGAACCAGAAAAAACAAGAGCATTGAAAGTTCGCTTGAAAAAAAATGCATGGAAAGCCTCATAGAGCTTGATGCAGAGCAAAAAAATTATTTGCTTGGATTGCTGGAATCAACTGCTTTCAAATATGGGCCGCTGACGCAATTGCTGGAAAACGACAATATTGAAGAAATTGCGATTATTGGATTGAAAAAACCAGTTTTTGTTTTTGATAATTGTTTTGGCTGGCTTGCAACAAACCTGCAATATTGCAGCGAAAGCGAGGTAAAGAATTTAGTGAACAAGATGGCGCAAAAGCTTGGAAGAAGGCTGACAATGCAGACTCCAAAACTGAATGCAGTGCTTGAAGACGGTTCAAGGCTGACTGCTTCGATTGAACCTGTTTCTTTCAGCGGGCCCGCAGTAACAATAAGGAAATTCCGGCAAGAGCCATTCACTCCAGCGGATTTGATTGGAAACAATACGATTAGTGTGGAAGCAATGGCTTTTTTGTGGATGGCAATGCAAACAGATTGTTCTTTGCTGATAGCTGGAAATACTGGGAGCGGAAAAACAAGCACTTTGAACGCGCTTTTTTCTTTTATTCCAAAAAGCGAGCGCATTGTTAGTGTCGAGGAAACTCCGGAAATACGATTGCCGCACTCGCACGTTGTAAGGCTGAATGTTGTGGAAAATCTCGGGATTGGAATGAAACAATTGATTGTTGATAGTTTGCGGATGCGCCCGGACAGGATTGTTGTGGGAGAAATTCGGAACAAAGAGGAAACATTGGCTTTCATTGACACTTTGCTCGCGGGCCAGGGAAAAGGCAGTTATGCGACTTTTCACGCGCAAAGCGCTGCAGAAACACTATTGCGCTTGAAAAGCATTGGAGTGAATGAATTGGACATTGGCTCGATTGATTTGGTTTTAGTGCAAAGGCGCTGGAACAGGATAGAACACGGCATTGCAATCGAACAGCGGCGCGTGATTGAAATAAGCGAGGTTTCCAACGAAAACAGTGCAGTGGAATTAAACTGCCTGTTCGGATTCGATTACAAGAAAGACAAGCTGGAAAAAAAGAATGAAAGCAAAAGGGTTTTTGAAAAACTGGAAAAATGCTTTGGCTTGGGAAAAAAAGGCATTGAAAAAGAATTGAAAAAAAGAGCAGCATTACTGGGGCAATTGTGCAGGGAAGCGCCAAAGCTTGAAGATTTTTTTGAAAGAGTGAACAGGAATGCCTGAAAAAATAGAAACTTTTTTGGACTGGCTGCAAAAAAGCCTTGAGAAAGCGCGCTTTAGGGAGAATGCAAAAAACTATTTTGAAAATTCCACAAGGCAAAGCGCTCTTTTTGCAGTTGGCGCGTGGTTCTTTATTGCATTGATAATCGGAAAAATTGCGGAAAGCCTGTTGTTCGGGATTGTAGCGGGAATAATTTTTTTTGCGGCAAAAATGTATTATCCAACAATGAAAAAAAAGCAGTTGGCAGCGCTAGTGGAAAAAGATTTGCCTTTTGCGCTATTGTCAATGAGCGTTGAACTGAACCTCAATGTTCCTTTTGAAAAAGCAATGGAAGGAATTGCGGACGGAAAATACGGGATGGCAAGCAATGAATTCGAGGCAGCGTGCGAAGAAATACAGAGCAAGGGCGCGAGCGTGCAGGAATCCCTTTTGCATTTGAGCGAGAGAATTGATTCCTTGCAGGTAAAACGCTGCGTTTCGCAGATGGTTTCGATTTACGAGCAGGGCGGGAGAAAAAACAAGGGCCTGCCGGTAAAGCGGCTTGCAAAAGAAATACTTTCAAAGCAGCGCGCGGAAAGCAAGGAATTTTCAGGAAAACTGGTTGTTTTTTCACTGATGTTCATTGCTGTTTCAGCAATAGTTCCCGCACTATTTCAAAGCTACATAATTGTTGGTTCGATGTTTTTGGAAACAAACATTACAGCGCCACAGGTTTTGCTGATTGTCGCGCTCGGCTTTCCATTGCTAGACCTTGCAATCCTCGCATACATCAAGGGAAAGACACCAGTGTTTTTGAAAGAGTGAAAAACGGCTTTGTTGTAAAGTCGGGTCATAAACCATCTGTCGAAAGCGAGTGATTTTGTAAATTCAATACCCTTTAATTTCATGCCTTTTCAAATGTAAAGCCACATTAATTTTCAATTGACTTGGTTGCCTGCCTTTACTATTTTGCCACATTTTGGGCATTCTTGGGATTCCATTTATACGCCTTCAATTTTTTCTTTCATCTAAACCTCGAAAGAAACAAATGGACAATCCTTATTCAAAAGGTTCATACATAATTATGCCAAAAAAATAAAGAAACCAAATATGCCAAAAAACCAAGAATCGCAGAAAGATTTGCATTACCAGTTACAGCTGAAAAAAACAAAAAAACTATTACCCCTGTTACAACAGATAACAAAATTTCTTGTCGCACCATTATCTCACCAACAAAGCCAATCCAAGCATAATTAAAGTGATAATTAACAAAATCAAATAAAAAATCAAAAACCAATCAAGATATTTTCTAATTCTTTCAACCATTATTGACGCCTCAAGACAAAGTGGAAAAATAAATCTGATGCCAACGCAAAACTGGCTAATCCCGCCCCCCAACGAAAAAAAGCATCCCCAATAAGAGATGAAATAAAGCCCTTCGTTTCAACGGCGTAAAGTCCAAAGAAAAAATTAATTCCGATATTTCCTGCAAGCCCAATAATACCAAGAATAACCGCTTGTTTAAACCAGCCTTGTTTAAAAAACGGTTCGTTTTTTGTTTTTTCCGTATTTTTCCCCATAAATGCTTCATAGTAGGAATTTTCCATTTAAATAGTTTCCTTTTTTTCGTTGCTCCGTGCCCCGCATTCGACAGTTTTAGCTCAATCAAGAAAAACACCCGAACCTACGACAAAGCCTGAAAAACAAATGTTTAAATACACAAAATATAACAAATTATACTTGTGGTATAACCTGATTGTTGCGAAAGTAAGGAAATGGGGAAACAGCATTGGCTTGCTTGTGCCAAAAAAAGAGGCTGAAAAAATGGGTTTACGGGAAAACCAGGATGTTTCTGTGGAGATAATTGTGAAAACAAACCCTTTGAAAGAACTGTTCGGCAGCCTTAAATTCAGCAAGAGCACAAAGCAATTGCTTAAGGAAGCAAGGGAAAATGAAAGCAAGTTTTTGTGATAAATATGAACTGCCTTGACACGTATAGATACCTGCGTGGTTTATAGCGCATAGATTCCTGTGAAGAATGATTGTAT
>CAYOAS010000107.1:0-5043 GCA_964402015.1 uncultured archaeon
GCAAAAAACAGGCACTACCAAATGTAGTCAATAAAATTCAGCTAAAAATCAGGTAATTAATCAGTTCAGCCGCCCCAAGGGCGCATGCGGCAATTATTGCAATTCCACGACAAGCCTTTTCGGGGTTTTTACTTTTATCAGTATTTCTTCGCCTTTTTTTATCTGCATATAACTGGCTATTTCTTTTGAGACGGGTATTGCAAAACTGTTTCCCACTTTTGCAATTTTTTTTCTTGACTCAAAAGAGTATTGTGCGCCGGTTTTTGATGCCTGTTCAAAGAGCCTGTCGCCCTCTTTTGAATCAAAAAGCTCTTCTTTGCAATTGCTGCAATAAAACGCTTTTACATCACGCATTATCAGTTTTCCGTCAAAAAAATCCATTTCCGTCCTGATTTCCCGCAGCTTGTTTCCGCAAACGCAATTCATTTTTTCGCCTCCTCATCAAACGCTTTTATTTCCCAATCGCTACTCTTCCAGCAGGTAATAATTTTTATTCCATATTTCATTTTCACAAAGATTGCAGTGCAGTATGCGCCGCAGGCTTTGCAGACCGCCTTTTGTTTTCCAATCCCGCTTTCCATAATGAGGCATTCTGAAAGTGCCTTTTCCACACCGCCGGGTTTTAACCCGTCTTCAACAGCTTCTCTCAGCGCATGCCTGCTCCAGAGAAAGCGCCCTTTCAAAGAATCCAAAGGCAACCACGATAATTGTATATACAATGTAATATTTAAATATAACGCGGACCGTCATGCTGAAAAAACAGTTTTTCCAAGAGCGTGGCAGGATTGCACCGGCTGGTTTGCCGTCATTGCTTTTTTTCAAGGCAAACTTAATTAATCAGTTCAACCTAATTTTTATGAATATTTGCAGAGGGGAAACGTTTGAAAATCGGCGGGTTTGATGTTGGCAATCAGCTTTTTCTTGCAGGCAAGAAAAACTTGGGAAAAAAGGTTTTTGCCTTTGGCAAAAACGGGTGAATGATTATGAAGATTGGCGGTTTTGATGTTGGTGATTATGTTGTCAAGGAAGAAGGCGGAAAAAGACACTTGGTTTTTGACTGCGTGAACTGCATTTACGATGCAAGCCTGGCCGATGATTCTCACTGCATGTTCCATATCCTTACTGTATTGCGCGAACTTGAAGCGCAACTGATTGTTTTGAGCGAGGTGTACGAGCGCGTTTACAACGAAGAACAGGCAAAAATGCTTTCGGAAATCGCGCAGGCAATACAAAAATTTGAAACAGAAAGCATTTGGAGTTATTCCCACCTTGGCACTGCTGATTCAGAATGCGAAAAATATTTCGGCGAAAGGCACGATACAATAGTAAAAGTAACGCACGATTTGCTTTCCTTTGACCCAATACTGTCTTACATTACTCTCTTGCAGGAAATAAAAAAACAGCAGGCAATGAACGTGCAGGAAGCCGGAGGCACTGACTGCAACAAGGTTTATCTCACAACTCTTTTGTCCATAAAAAAATCTTTTGAAAACACAAAACTGATTTCCACTACAAAAGACTATCTTCTCAAAATGAAAGAGGTTCCGGAAACAAAACAATTGTACCATTATTTTTTTGAAGCGGAAATAAAACCGGCTTTCATTGGCTCGCGCTTATTGTTCAGGGAAATGGAAGAGCTTGAACTGCTTGACGAATACAGCGTGAAAAAAGCCACTGTGCAAATCTTTAAGCATCCGAACAAAACAGAAAAATTATATTTTGTCAATCCCCCCGAATACACTCTTCCGCCGGAAAAATATTTTGTTATGAGCAAAACAAAAGAGGTTGTTGCCTCTTACAAGCCGGGCAAAACCTCTTTGAGCACTGTTGCACAAAGCAGGAGATACTTTGAGCGCGTTTACGAGTCCACAATAACAGACATAGCGCAAAGCAACCGCATTCAATTGAGCAAGGATGAAATTTCAGAGCTCGCCGAAGTAGTGGCGCGATATACTGTTGGTTATGGCTTGCTGGAACTGCTTTTGTCAGACAGAAAAATTACTGACATTTACATTGACAGCCCCATTGGGCAAAAGCCATTGTACATTGTTCACAGTGATTTTGGCCAATGCCAGACAAACATTTTGTATACTGAAGAGGAAGCGAATTCTTTTGTTTCAAAAATGCGTGCAATGAGCGGCAGGCCGTTTGACGAAACTCATCCCGTGCTTGATTATGATTTGCCAGAACTCGAAACCCGCGTTGCAATAATAGGGCCTCCGTTGGCGCCTGACGGAACTGCCTTTGCTTTCCGCCTGCACAAAATAACGCCATGGACTCTTTGCCAGTTCATTGACAACAAATTCATTACTCCTTTGGGCGCGGGATTGCTTTCTTTTTTCATTGACGCACAAGCGACAACTCTTGTGACTGGAAGCAGGGGCAGCGGAAAAACCTCTTTGATGAGCGCGCTCATGCTGGAAATATTGCAGAACACGCGAATAATTGTCCAGGAAGACACCATGGAATTGCCGGTTCCTTACATGAAAGATATTGGTTATAATATTCAGCGCCTGAAAACCCGTTCGCCAATTTCAGTCAGCAAAACAGAAACTGAAGTGGCTCCGGAAGAATCATTGCGCACTGCACTCCGCTTGGGAGACAGTGCACTGGTTCTTGGAGAAGTGAGAAGCAAGGAAGCGCGCGTTTTGTACGAAGCAATGCGCATTGGCGCTGCAGGCAACATTGTAATGGGAACAATCCACGGAGATTCAGCTTACAGTGTTTGGGACAGGGTTGTTAATGATTTGGGAGTGCCAACAACTTCTTTTAAGGCAACAGACATTGTTGTTGTTTCGCGCCCCATACGATTTTCCGGTTCTCTTGAACGGCACAAGCGCATAGTTCAGATTACTGAAGTCAAAAAGCACTGGAGTGATGACCCGGAAAAAGAAGGCGGCCTATTGGATTTGATGCTGTATGATGCAAAAAAAGACAGACTTGAATTGCTAGAAGACAATTTAAAGGAATCGGAATTGTTTGAAAAAATCCATCGCGTTTCCGGCATGACAATGGACGAGATGTGGAGCAGCATCCGCACGAACGCTTCCTCAAAAGCATTCCTTGTCGAATTAAAGAACAAGCACGGCCTGCCGCAATTGTTGGAGGCAGAAAATACTACTATTGCAAACAACAAGCTAATGCTTTTGAAAGAGGAACAATTGCAGGCAAACGGAAGCGTTGACTATGACGAAGTTTTGGGAAAATGGAAATATTGGATACAAAATTCTCTATTGAAAAAATTGCTTGAAAAAAAAACCAAGGCGGAATGAATGGCTTCTGATAGCGCGCGCTTCATGGCGCCAAAAATCAGCCCGGGAAAACTATACAAGGGCATTGCATTATCGCGCAGCGATTTCGAGAAAGGCGAAACAAGGCTAGTGAAGCCGAAACAGCACAAGTTTGTTGAAATCTGCAAAAAAGTTTATGCGAGCTTTCCTACTGCTGGCGGAAACGAAAAGTTTTCCCAAAAAATGACTGATGCAATAAGCTTTTTAGGCTGGGAATTGAAACCGGAAGAATTCTTTGCAACAAGAAACATTGTTTTGATGCTTTCCATTGCAGCCGCGCTATTGTTCGGTTTTTTGATTGCTTTTTTCTTGCAGGGTTATTTTGCGGAAACAATGCAAAGCGATGCAACAATGCTTTTCTTTTATGTTCTTTCCCCTTTCATCCTTGGCGCGCTTTTTTTCACAAAACTAGTGAATGACTATCCGTTAGGTGCAGCAAAGGACGAGCAAATAAAAGCGCTTACTTTTGTTCCGGAAATAATCGGTTACATGATAATGAGCATGAAACTCGTTCCAAACCTTGAAAAAGCAGTAGAGTTTGCTGCAGAGCACGGACAGGGAAAGATTGCTGGTGATTTGAGGAAAGTGATTTGGGACACGCAATTGGGAATTTACAATACTCTTTCAGAGGGGCTTGACGCAATGGCTTATCGCTGGGGAAAGTTTTCTGAAGAATTCAAGCGCGCGCTAATGATGATTCGCGCTTCAGTACTGGAAGACACTGAATCAAAGCGCTATTCCATGCTTGACAAGACAATGTCTGAAATGCTGGAAAGCATAAAAAACAAGATGGAAAATTACGCGCGCGGCTTAAGCCAACCCAGCACTGTGTTATTTTACATTGGCGTCCTGTTGCCCCTTATACTAATAATTATTCTGCCCGTTGGCTCTGCTTTCACTGGCGCTCCGCTCGCGCGCACTGAAATACTAATTTTCATTTACAATATTGCTATTCCGCTTGGCACTTTTATTTTCGCGCGCGAGGTAATAAAAAACAGGCCCCCTACATACGAACCACCTGTCATTCCTGATGATTTTCCAGGCCTGCCTCCAAAAAACACTGCAAGAATTGGAAAAAATTTAGTAAATATTTATGCAATATTAGCGCTCGTGCTGGTTGCAGGAATATTAATCTCGCTTTTCCTGAATTCTTTTGGTTTTATTTATTTAAGGTCAACAGACGAAAAAGGATTGTTTATCCCAATAATCCCCTTATTGAAGCCAGACCAGTCGCTCGAAGATGTTTTGGGCAGGCAATCGCTTGAGGCAAGCTATTTCGAAAAAGACGGTTCATTATACCAACAGCTAAAACTGCAAAATCCCAATTTGAAGGAAGGAGAGCTGAACGCGCTGTTTGAATTGGAAAAGCAAAAGTTTTTCACAAAATCCGGAAACGACATTACTCCATATAACCTTGCAATGGGATTGATGCTGACTTTTTCGCTCGCATTGTTTGTTTATTTGTATTATTCCAGCGTTTACAAGCGCCAGGTGCAGGAAGAAATAATGCAGATGGAAACAGAATTCAAGGACTCTCTTTACATCATTGCCTCTCGTTTGGGGGAAAACAAGCCGGTTGAAGAGGCAATCAGGCACGCGCGCGATTTCTTGCCCGACACAATTATTTCAAAAAAGGTTTTTTCTCAAACAATTGACAACATTTCATTGCTGGGCCTTTCGCTCGAACCAGCTGTTTTCGACAAAAATTACGGTTCGTTAAGGCACGTGCCGTCAAAAATAATCCAGAGCTCAA
>CAYOAS010000108.1:0-4978 GCA_964402015.1 uncultured archaeon
GCAAAAGTTTGGTTTTGAAGCAATTGGTTATGATTTTTTTCCGTACAAATTTGGGCCTTTTTCAAATGAAATTTATGCTGACTTTTTTGTTCTGGAAAAAGACGGTTTGTTTAAAGAAAATCCTTTGAGTTTGACTGAAAATGGCCTTGCTTTAGTTGAAGAATTGAAAGAAGATAAAGAAATATTTTTTGAGGTCAATAAAATAGTAAATTCTTATTCGAATGAAAGCGAGATAAAGAAATTTGTTTATGACAATTACCCTGAATTTACTGTAAACAGTAACTCGCCTCGCTTGATTCGAAACAATTCCGAAAAAGGAATTTGCTCTATAGGGTATGAAGGAAAAACCGTTGATTATTTCTTGAATGAACTAATCCAGAATAATATTGCTATTCTGGTTGATGTTAGAAGAAACGCTTTTAGCATGAAAAAAGGATTCTCAAAAAAACAGTTAGAAAACCATTTGAGCAAGGCGAATATCAGTTATTTGCACGTTCCTGAACTTGGAATCGAATCCAAAAAAAGAAAAAACCTTGAGTCTGCCGAAGACTATAAAGAACTGTTTAAAGAATACAAAGCCTCTTTGCCTGGCAAAAAAGACAAGATTGATGAAATCAAGTCTCTTGGAAAAAAACAAAAAATTGCTTTAATGTGCTTTGAAGCAGACAAAAACTTTTGCCATCGCGGAATAATAAGCGATTTCTTGAACCAAGAGGTTGTTCACATTTGATTGAACTCAAAAATATGATCGTTCTCGGCCAAGGCGCACCAAACAGCCTACGCGACGGCAGAATATCCCGATGCGTTTGCGCTTACTCAAAAGAACACGGGCTTGCAAGACTTTACCCAATTCCAAAAGCATTGTTGAGGCAATGGGATGTTTTTGATGCAACGGTTGAACAGAACCCACAGGACCACAGGGAAAACACTTGGAAAATTTTTCACTCAAAAGAAGACTGGTCAAGAATCCATAAATGGATAAGAAAAAAAGGAGAATATCCAATAACTGAACGAAAAAAGCTAATTGAATCTTTAGCCAATGATAATCTTGGCGATTTGATTGAAAAAAGAAAAAGCTTTGGAATCATTGAACCAAAAATAATCTGCTTTGAATTAGTAAAACAAAACGAAACCACTTCAATCCAAACAAGCATCTTTGACCTGGATTACCACCTAATCAATCAGAAAGAATTCAAATACAAGCCATACGTCAAATACGAATGCTTTGCAAAATGCTCTTGCAAGAATCCCGTTCACAAACAACAAGTAGTCGAATGGGGCTGCTACGAATGGATGAGAAAAAATCCAAACAATGAAGAACATTGCAAAAAAGTCTTTGACAACTTTCAGCTATCAAACAACGAATGGAAAAAATACTTCCTGGTTGGAAACATCCACAAAAACCCAAAAACATACATAATAGTCGGCGTACTCAGATACAAAAAAAAAGAAACATAACAAAACAAGCCTAATACAAAGCTATTTCAGGCATACTGTTGCTGAAAAAGCCGCAAAAAGCCAAAAACAGTAAAACGTGGTTAAACAGGCAACTTTTGCCGGTTTTATTCTTCAAAAAACAATCTCAAAAACCATTCACTGCCTCACGGCAAAGCCATTAAAAAAAAGAAAAAGAAAGAATCAGAAAAAAAATTAACTAACTTTTACTGTGGTGTTCCGCTACAGGTTACTCTGACTGTTTTGGCATAGCTAAACTGGTCAGTGTACTGGATTGTCATTGAAGTGTTTGAATCCAACGCACTGGTGAAAGTTCCTGCCGGAGACAAGGATATTACTGCGCCGCCGTTATAAGTTGTGCCTGCTGCTGGTGGCGAAGCCCCACAACTGGTAAAAGTTGTGCCTGCTGCGCACGCGTTCCAAGTTATTGTTCCAGCAGTGCCGTTGATGATTTTTACGGTTCCTGGACTTGTCTTTGTAATGTTGCTGGATTGCACTGGCATTTTTGCCGGGTCGCTGGAATTACAAACAACACTTCCAGCCGGGCTGCTCATTATGAAGAACAGGATTCCTGCTACAACAACAATGATAACCAAAGCCCAACCATAAGTCATCAAGTATTCCAACGCTGCTTGTCCTCTAGAATTCATTTTTCAACCTCCTAACAGTTGAATAGTAATAATACAAAGCGTTTGCAATATAAAAAGCTTTTGCTGGTTTTTTCGGAAAAGAGGAATTAAAGCTGCTTTTGCGCTTTTTTTGCCTGGCACGGGATTGGAATCAGCTGGGTCTTTTTATTTTACTATTTTTTTAATCTCTTGCAGGTATTCTTTCGCGTTTTTGAGCATCTGTTCGGCGTCTTCTTTTGTTTCCGTCCTTTGCAAGCCGTACAGGACTTCGTGCCTTTCTTCTTTTGCATTGTTTAAGAGAAAGGAAAATTTGGAGTTTATCAGTCCGGTTTGGATGTATTTCTCCTTGACAAATTCAATCAGGCAGTAATGGCTTTTTTCCGTAAAACCGTCTTTGAACAAAAGTGCTCTCGAAGCGTGAAACATTGAAGCATAGGATAAAAGGATTGCGGCGGAATAAACCCCTGAATCCATTGAAATGCTTGCATCCATTAACCGTTGTTCCGATATTTCAAGAGCAATAAGCGCTTTTGGCATATTTGGCGCGTCTTTTCTCAGCAGCCTTTTTTTTAGGCAATCCGCAAAACGTGTCATTCAACCACCGGCAATTCCCCTTCCAAAACAATTCCTTCTATCAGTATCCGCTGGTAAAACGGCTTGTCTTCAGATGCCTTTTTCCTCCATTCCCCAGGAAAAAAGACAGTCATGTTGATTTCCCGCCCCAATTTTTTTTCAAATGCATATTGTTCAATATCCTGCTTGTTTTTTGAAATCACGAGCAAATCTATATCGCTTTCCCTGCTGTCTTCGCCTCGGGCAGTGCTTCCGAATAACACTATTGCTTGTGGCCTGAGCCTTTTTTTTATTTCTTCGACCAAACCGCTTTTTTCCATTTTTTCCAGAAAATAAGCTGTTTTAAGAAGCTGGAACCTCTTGCTTTTTGTGTTGGCTTTGAATAAAGACAGGTTTGCTTTGCTGCTTTTTTCAATTATTCCTTTCTTTGCAAATTTGTCAAGCTGGATTTTTGCGGTTGGCGCAGAAACATTCGCTTTTCTGGCAGCCTCCCTTAAATGGAATTCTCTGAACGGCTCGTCAAAAAACAGTTCAAGAACTCTTTGCCCAGCATATTCCTCGAACAAAAAACCACCTAACAATTGTAATATATAAATAACAATTATTATTTTAAATTTATTGGCTGTTTTGCCAAGCAACAGGGATGCCCGTAAATTCTGCGGGTTCTTCCTTTGCTTAAACGAGCCTGGTTTTTTGCGCCCCATTGCCTGCAATGGTTTTTTTAATAAGGTTAAGGTTATTTATTCTTGTTAATGCAATATTTTTTGATTGAGGGTTTTTTGTGGCAGCAGGAACGGCATCTGAAAAGGCGTCTGAAAGGACATTGAGCGGGATTCCAGGGCTGGATGACATTTTGTTTGGCGGTTTTCCAAGAAACAGTCTGGTAGTAATTTCCGGTGACCCTGGAAGCGGAAAAACATGCATGTGCCTTGAATTCTTGTTTTTGGGCGCAACAAAATACGACGAGCATGGAGTGTATGTTTCATTGGAGGAATCCGAAGACGAAATACTGCGTACTGCTGATGGTTTTGGCTGGGATTTCAGAAAGCTCATTGAAGAAAAAAAAATATTAATACTGTCGATTGAATTGTATGATTTTGACAAACTGAAGAATACTGTCGAGGACGCTGTTGCGAGAATAAACGCAAAACGCCTGGTAATAGACCCGGGAGTAGTCTTTCGCCTGTATTTTGACAGGGAACTGGACGCAAGAAAACGCTTGCTCAGCTTGGGAAGAATGTTAAAAAAAATCGATTGTACAGCAATAATAACAAACGAGATTTCTTTGGACAAAACAACTTCATTGTTTGGATTGGAAGAATATGTTGCAGACGGAGTATTGCTATTATACCACACGCAGTTGGAACAAAGGTTTGTGAGGAGCATTGGCATATTAAAAATGCGCGGCACAAAAATATCTGAAAAATTGCACCCGATAGCAATCACAAAACAAGGAATAAAAGTGCTTTCAAAGCATGAATTGTTCGAGGAAGTGGGATAGTGGCGGAAAAAAAGAATCCGGAAGAAATGCCTGTCGAGAAACAGCAGCCGAAAGCGGGTTTGCAGCGGGACGAAGAATTAATGGAATTGCTCAGTCCCACAAGGGCAATAGACTTGCGCATCCAAAGGGTTTTTGACGAATTGCCGGAAGACGGAGTAGTGTTGTTGCTGGAAAAAACCGGCGAGCAAGCGCTTGCAAACGCGCGCCTGGCAAGAATGCTGGAAAAAAACAACATTCCGGGAGTATATGTTACATTGAACAAGCCGTTGGATGCATTGCTGGCTTTTTTTAAAAAACAAAAAATAGATGGAAAAGGCTTTTTGTTCGTGGATGCAATAACAAGAATGACGAACGATGAAGTGCTGGAAAGAAGCAATTTTGAATACGTGGATTCCCCAAAAAACCTGATTGATTTGAGCGATGCAATAGAAGCGGGAATAAAAAAAATAAAATCCCAAAAAAAATTCATTATCTTTGATTCAGTGAATACATTGATTGTTTACAACAAGCCCACTGTAGTTGAAAAGTTTGTGCACTCAATTTCCGGAAAAATGCGGGCTTGGAAAGCAAAAGGCTTTTTCACAATGACAAAAAGCGCGCAGGAAGAAGTCACAAAAACAATCGCGCAATTCTGCGACAAAACAGAGGAAATCTGAAAAACCTGCCAAGCAAAGCAAGGCGCTGATTCTATTTTTTTTGCCCTAATCTTTTCTGGTTTTCCGGCTTGCTTAAATAGTTTTCTTTTGAAACTAAACTTTTGCCCAATTTTCTTTCCATGTCCTTTCGTGTTGAACCTGCAACGTCTCCTCCGTCTTTTGCA
>CAYOAS010000109.1:0-4974 GCA_964402015.1 uncultured archaeon
TTTTAGCTTGTCGATTTCCACCATTTTTTTCCTCAATTGGAAAAGTATTCTTGTCATTTTTTCCTTTTTCTTTGCGGAAAAGCCCTGGCGAGTTTTTTTTGCCTTTTTCATGCAACCACACATTACTTGTGCCTTTGCTGTATTTATTTTTTGCCCGCCAGGGCTGCCCTTTAAGCGCGGGGAAAGGTTTTTATGCATAAACCCGTTAATTATTTTAATACTTTAAATCCCTTATTATGCAATATTCATTGTTATTTTTATAATGGTGGACCAATGGAACTAGATTCTATAGCTTTTATTCCAGACGGCAACAGGCGTTTCGCGCAAAAAACAGGCATCTCGCTATTAAAGAGCTACCAGCTTGGAACACAAAAAGCCTGGCAGGTTTGCGAATGGTTAGGCAAATACAAGGAAATAAAATTTGGCACCTTTTGGAGCCTTTCGCTGGAAAACTTCCAGAGAAAGCGCGAAATACCAGTATTATTCAGGATTTTTGAAAAAGAGCTCGAAAAAGTAAAAACCTCCGGTTTGTTTGAACGCGAGGGAATTCGCCTGCAATTCATCGGCAGAAAAAGCGTTTTTCCAGTTCGCCTGCAAAAAAAGATTGGGGAAGCAGAAAAATTCACTGAAAATTTCAATGAAAAAACAATCAATGTAGCGCTCGGCTACAGCGGCCAGGCAGAAATAATTGACGCAGCAAAAAGCATTGCGTTAGATTACAAATCCGGAAAGATTAATTTGGACTCGATTGATGAAAAAAAATTCCACAGCTATTTATACAACAATTTCAAAGACCCAGACCTCATTATCAGGACAAGCGGCGTAAAACGCTTATCCGGCTTTTTGCCCTACCAAAGCGCTTACTCGGAACTATATTTCCTGGAAAAATTCTGGCCAGAAATAACAGAAAACGACATTGACACAGCAATACAGGATTATTACTCGCGACAAAGAAACTTCGGAAAATAAAAATGCTTTAGAAAGATTAAAGAAAACTACTTATCCCTTGTTTTTAAAGCAAAACAGCCCCGTAGTGTAGCAGGCCAAGCACACAAGGCTCTGAAAAATTTCAATAGAGCGACCTTGTAACAAGAGTTCGAATCTCTTCGGGGCTATCAATTAGAAGTTTATAGTCCCTTTCCTCGTTTCTTTTAAATTCCGAGGAGGGGATTATAAATATGGATGAAGTGTTTGATCCTCATTGCTTGAACAAGAGGATGGAAAGCGAACTAAGGAAGATTGCGGGGTTGCCAGAACCAAACAAATCTTTGATTACTGATTTTTTGCAGAACTACCGTTACAAGAAGAAAGCCTTGAGCTTGGCCAGGCGTTCTCGCTTGGCTAGCCAGTTTTGTTTTTTTGCCAAGCTGTTTAACAAGCCATTAAATCCTTTCAGGGAAAAGGACGCGCGGGACTTGGTTTTCTTGATTGAACGCTATGAAAATTCAAGAAAACAGTATTCGTTGCACACTTGGAAGGAAATAGCGAAGAATGTGAAAATTTGGGTAAAATGGGTTAACCCGGAAGACTATCCCACTATTTTGTTAAAGTGCAAGGATTTTTTGACTGTCCAAAACCCATACTCTGACCCAAAAAGAAAAGCAAGTTTGGAGGAATTCTTAATCACAGACGAAACATTCCTGAAACTCTTGACTGTTGCCAAAGACCAGCAAAAAGCCATACTCGCAATTGGTTTCGGCTGCGGAGCAAGAACTGGCGAACTATTGGGTTTACGCAGAAAAGACTTAAAATTCAACCCAGATGAAACAAGTTCACTTTCTTTTCTGGAAAGCAAAACCTTTCCAAGAGAAAACGTATTACTAAGCCCAGACTTTTCTTATTATGTCAGGGAATGGTACGAAAAAAGCCCGATAAAAAACCAAAACGACTTCTTATTCTGCACGCTCAACGGAAACCCAAAACCACTAACCAACCAAGCACTCAATATAATGCTAAAAAGATTAGCAGTAAAAGCAGGACTCGGAAAATGGAAAAGCACCAAATCAAAAAACGGCATTGCATACTCCAAATACCAAGGCCAAAGAATTTACTTTACAAAATTTCGCCGCAGCGCAGCAACTTGGGCATTAAAAAACCTGAAAAGCCAAGCGCTAGCCGGAAAAAGGATTTGGGGTAACGAAGCCTCAAGCATGATAAAAATCTATTCCGGACTAGTATCAGAAGACGCTAACGAAGCTTACCGCGAAGCCCTCGGATTAACACAACCCAACCAAACAGAAAACATCCTAAAACCAAAAACCTGCTTCAAATGCCACGCTATCCTCTCACCAACACAAAGCATCTGCCCAAACTGCAAAATAGAAACAGACGCCAGCAAACTAGTAAACAGCCAACTCCAAAAAGAAGCAGACCTAAACACACTAAAAGAAGAAATGAAAATGCTCCAAACAACATTAGCACAAATAACACAAAAACTACAAAACACAACCTAAAAGAAACAACAATCCAGAAAATTAACAAGAAAACAAAATCTCCGCTATAGACTCTCCGCTATAGCTATTTTTTCGTCGATTCCCTTGATTATTTCCCGGATTGTTTTTGTGTCTGTTACTGGTTCGCCTGTTTTTGCATTTTTTAGCATTGGCTTTCCTGTTTTTGGCACTGTTAAAATGAATTGTTTCTCCATTTTTTTACCTCCTTGCACAAGCATACGCTAGTAAGTATTTGTTTTCTTCTTTTGGCAATCGTTTTTCGGCTTCATCAATTATTTTGTGGAGTCTTGTCATTTCACTGTGTTCTTTGACAGGCGTTTTTGTATTGGCATTGGTTATCTGAATTTCTCCATTAGGGAATTCGTCAACAACATACCGGTTTTTTCCCTCGCTGGTTTTCTTGTAAGCGATTTGTTTCAGGATGTTCTTGTTTTCCTCCAAGAGCCTGGTCTGCTTTTTAATAAAAGAGTTGTACGTCAGTATTGGCTTTTGAATGTAATAGCTTGCCGGCTGCATATTCGTCTTGCTAATCAAACCAAAATTGGACAAATCATTCAAGATTTTGTACACCAAAGAAGCCCCAAAACCAGTTTCATTCACTATTTGTTTAACTGCCTTGACTTCGCTTGAAAGCAATGAAGAATAAATTTTTGCATGATTATAGCTAAAGCCGGCCAAGACTTCTGCAAAAATTTCCTGAATCTTAACAATCTCTTCCTCCACAAGGCTCACGACTTCACTTATTCCAATTAAAACATTAACTACATAAATAGGTTCTGCTTCAGCGACTTATATACCTTTGGTTGAATTTTATACAACCAAAAAGTTGCTTGCCCAATTTGCCTTTCAACTGCACTCCCGGGCTTTTAGCCAGGCGAGAGTGCAGCTGTGATAAACAATGCCATTGTCTGTAATACTTCCGCAATGCTGGCTTTTATAGGTGTTTAGCAAAAACCAATACCTGACTTATGCATTTTTAATAAAAAATGCAATGCTTTTTATTTGTTTTTGATAACTCTGTTGTTATGGTTGAAAACTTTCCGATTGCAACAAAAAAACTTGCCCATTCAAACAATTGGTTTGCGAAAAGAATTGAGGATAAAAAGAGCGTAAACATTTATTTTGCGTTTAATTTTGCTGACCCAAATTATTATTTTTTGGCACAATTGTTCTACCTTTCAAAGATTGCGCAGGCAAAAAACGTTTTCTTGTATCTTTGCCTTGGAGATACGGTAATATTGCCTAGGAAAAGAAGCTATTCTTCTGAACAATTCAGTGATTATGACAAAATAAGAACAGACGCACTATTGCGGGAAGTAACGACAATAATGGAATCTTTTGGAATAGAGCGAGAGCGATTGTTTGTGTATAAAGCCTCGGAAAATTGGCACAGGCTGTTAAAACTTGACGAAGAAACAATCTTTCTCTTTTTTAGGGGGTTAAATGCTATTCCTTCAAAAGCACAAAATGTTGGGCGCAAAATAAGCGAACTGTTTTATTTGCCGGAAAATACCCGGTATGAACTGGGCTATGTAGTAAACAAATATTTGGACCTTTTTGTTTCAAGCAATTTTCACAAACTGTTTCCAGAGGAAATAAAAGGAAAAATTGACGCAATGCTCGTAGGAAATTATGGCGAAGCAATAGTCTCAAACATCCGCAACATACTGTCAAAAGAAGGATTGATTTCAGAAGACAACCCTTTTATTGCGTCATTTCCCGAACTGCCCTGCTTTGGTCAAAGCCCAACAATAGACAATATTTTTAATGTTCCAAACTGGAACCAAGAACCAGAAGAAATACTTAACACAATTGAAAAATATTCTGTTCCGGCAAACCACATAAAGACAATCTTGGAAAACTTGGTAACCCAAGAAAGGACAGAAATTGTTTGCCCAGTAAATGGAAAACAGCAGAGCTTTGATCTGAAAAAAATAAAACTAAATTTGCCACTAAAAACACAAAGAGTAATATTGGCGCATGCTTTGTTTGATTTTTTGCAGGACATGAAACAAAAAGTAAAACCAAGCGGAAACAACCCCTACCTTAATATTGAAAAAAAGGAAGAAATAAAGGAAATTTGTAAAACATTCAAAAGCAACTTGGTATTAGACATATTAAGTCTCTCAAACGGAAATTACACTGTTTCGGAGATTGCAAACAAACTAAACAAGCACATCTCAAACGTTTCAGCTGCAATAAGCTCACTAAAAAGAAAAAAATTATTACAAATAAACAACAATGGAAAAGTAGAAAAAGCAGTAAAAACAATTAAGATTAACCTGGGATAAAAATGCTGGCAATAACAAGAATCAAAGCAAAGCGCCCAAACTTGGTTACAATAGGGCACGTTGGGTATGACATACCGACGACTATTCATGGAAAAAAAACAATTCCCGGCGGAGCAGCATATTATGCTACAAAGGGGGCAAGAATTTTCTCAAACAGAATAGCAATAGTTACCCGCGTTGGAAAAGACTTTGACCTGAACATATTGAAAAGACTTGGAATAGATTTATCC
>CAYOAS010000110.1:0-4892 GCA_964402015.1 uncultured archaeon
CAAGAATTATCTGGGGGGTAACTATTACTTTACGGCAGATGAAGCAAGAATAAAACAAAAAAACGTTTTACTAATTGAAGCAAAAAACACAAAGAACAGCAAGCTCCCGGCATTAGAGGACATAAAAGATGGCTTGCTCCGTATGATTTTATTTACCAACTTGGAAAACGTAAAAATAAATAAAAAAAGTTATAAACCAAAAGCAGTACTAAAACTAACCACTGCAAAAAAATTCAAAATGAACGACCAATTTGGATTATTGGGGATATTGAAAAAGGAAGCCAAAATAAACAGCTTCCAGATTGAACTAAATAACAAAATGCTAAACTCGGGGTGCAGAAATGACTGAATATACTAAAGTGGCAGCACACAGAGCAACTATAAAATCCAGCGAAGAAAAAGCAATAGAACAAGCAGTAAAACTTGGATTCCCAAATTGTAAAGGAACATACCCCGATTGCCCAGATGAACCAACAATAGAAAACAAAAAATGCCTTGCCTGCCCTGTATTCGAAGAAATAATAGACGAAAATTCATTTTAGTAGCAAAATTAGCCCTTTAGGGCAAAAGACTTTCAGAACTAAATCTTGTAATTGTTATTGTTTTAAAAACCAAAACAAGGAAGAGTTTTAGATTGGAATCGTGTTATTGTGCAGTCAGTGAGTGGTGTTATGCAGGGTGAAATGCCTGAAATTGGCGAGGTTGTTGTTTGCAAGATAACCCGCGTTCTCGATTATGGTGTTTTTGTAGAGCTTTTGGAATATGAAGGCCTGGCTGGTTTTGTCCATGTTTCGGAAATAGCCAGCAGATGGGTAAAGAACATCCGCAACCACGTGAAAGAAAACCAGATTCGCGCTGCAAAAGTTCTTGCAATCAGGCATGACAAGCGGCAGATTGACCTTTCCCTTACAAAAGTCGGGGAAAGCGTTCAGCGCGCAAAGATTGATGATTATAAAAAAGTCAAGCGCTCGCAAAAATTAATAGAATTAATTGCTGAAAAGCAAAAAAAGCCTTTTGACGAAGCCTGGCAGAACGTTGCAGAGCCTTTGATGCAAAATTATGAAACTCTTTATGAAGCACTGCAACAGATTTCCCTGCTTGGAAAGGAAGCCGCAAAAGGAGTTCCGGAAAACTGGCTTGAAACTGTTGTCGGCGTTGCAGAAAACAGCATCGAGGTGCCAAAGCGAGAACTGAAAGGAACTCTTTCGCTTTCGACTCTTGCACCGAACGGCATCGAATTAATAAAAAAAGCGCTTGCCGAAGCAAAGGGAAAAACAAAAGACATAGAAATTTTTTACACTGGCTCTGGAAAATATTCTGTTTCCGCAAAAGCCTTTGATTTCAAGCAGGCTGAAAAAATATTGCGCGAGACATCAGACCAAGCAATCGCTTCAATGAAAAAAAGCGGTGGCACAGGGGAATTTGAAAAAACCGAAACAAAATAAAATGATTTTTATGGCAACAAAAATTGTTTTTTTGAAAAAAAAGGAATTTAACGAGCCAGTTCTTTTAATTGGATTGCCCGGCATTGGCCTTGTTGGAAAAATTTGCGTAGATTACCTCTTGAAACAGTTCAAGGCAGAGAAGATTGCCGAGCTTACTTCTGATTCTTTTCCGCCAAGCGTTCACACTTTTGATTCGCAGATTGAACTGATAAGGGATGAACTGCATTATTGCAGCATTAACGGCAAGGATTTCTTGTTTTTGTCAGGGCCAGTGCAACCAAGCCTTGACTTTCATTTTGGGTCAGCGCAGGAACACTATGAATTTGCGCGCGTAATAGTTGAAGCAGTCGCTCTTTTGGGAGTGAAAAAGATTTTTACTCTTGCAGGAATAAATGTCGGGGAACAGCGAATGATCAAGGAACCGCAGATTGTTGTTGCTGCAACAAGCAAAAAGCTTTTGGCCGAACTGAAAAAGCTGGGTGCAATAATACAAAGCCAGGATGGCCTTATTTCCGGCGCAGCCGGATTGATTCTTGGAATTGCAAAGGAAAAAGACATTGAAGGAGCTTGCCTGATGGGCGAAACAAACGCTTCCCTGATTTACGGCGATCACGGCGCAGCAAAAAACCTCATTGAGTTTTTAGTAAAAATGCTTGGTTTTTCAGTAAAAATGGAAGAAATAGAAAAGGAAAGCAAGAATATTGAAAAAGCTTTCACACAGCTTGCAAAACAGTTTGAACAAGAAGAGGAAAAACCGCCGCGCGACGGCTTAAGCTATGTAAGATAATTTAAAATTTTGAAATTTTTGGATGGAGGTTTTTGTTTTGCCAGAATTCAAAGTAAAAGATTTGTCGCCAAAGCTGGGCATGGTAAATATTGTCCTGGACATTGTTTCCCTTGGCGAACCGCGCGTTTTCAACAGCTACAAGGGCCAGGGAACAGTAACTAACGCTGCAGGAAAGGATGAAACAGGCGAAATTTCAATAACGCTCTGGAACGACCAGTACAAACAGGTAAAACAGGGCGACAAAATAAAGATAGAAAACGGTTATGTTTCCGAATACAACGGAAAACTCCAAATCAGCACGGGCAAATTCGGGACAATAACTGTTCTGGAAAAATCCGCAGGCGGAGAAACAGAAGACGAACAAGAAGAATAAATAACCTGGCTATTGCAAGCGGGGGGTTGTCGCCAAATTAGAGTGATTTTTATTACGAGTGCTTGTTTGAGTGCTTGTATGTTGTGGCTGAATGCGTAGAGGTTTGTGTCGTTGAGGCGGGTTGCCTCAACGCGGCATCGAGTTGTATTGTTGTGTTTTGTTGTTGTTCCGCCGAAAACGCATTCAATGCGTCCGCGGATTTGTTTATAGGCTGGTGAGTCGAACGGATTGTATCTTTGTTCTTGTTTTGTTTGTTCTCCTTTTGGCTTTATTTGAGGAATAAAACCTTGTTGTTTAACTTTTTCTCTGTTAAGCTTTCCACTGTATCCCTTGTCTCCAAAAAAATTGCCTGTTCCGTTGACATCTGGCAGCATTAGTCGCAAGCCTTTCCCATCAGTAACCCTATTGCTGGTTGCGACACAAGTTTGTATAACCAACAAGCCGAGTTCAATCCAGTACTCTATGATAATGTGCAGTTTCATGAATGCAAAGTATTCTTTGCCTTTTTTTGAAACTGTTTTCCTGTCTGTTGTTATGCCTGTAGAATCAGTTATATGCGCTATTTTAGCGTGTTTTACGAGCAATGCCTTTATTCTGCCATGCAATGTTTGTACTGCCTTGATGAAGTAGAGTGGTGGTATTCGCTGCAAAGTCTTGCCAACCCAACTGTGGTCAATGAAGAAACCGAATGTGCCTTTGCTTGCGCGTTCTGTATCCCTATATGCCCAGCATTTGTGGCGCCTGAAAGCGTGTGCTGCTGCGTATTCCCACGGCTCTGCTTTTGGTTTTTTTCCTCGCTTTTTTTTGTCCCAAGGATTGCCAAGTTGTTGGCAAACCTCCCGACAGAGTTCATACTCTGCTTTATCATTACTCGTTGCCCTATGATATCTTTTCCAGTAACCCTTGACACGTTTATGCTTCTTTTTCTTGGCAACGACAGGTTTAACTTCTTGAATGCGATAACTTTTTTGGAACATGTGAGATGACTCCGTGTTATCCCACCTCCTTGCCTAAACGGAATGACCAAAAATAGTGCTAAACAACAATAAAAAACCACAACAAAAGGGAATTAGGCGACAACCTCTTGCAAGCGGCTATATATTTATATATCTTTTTGATATCTATTTGATAGGTGGTGTTAATGGGTGAAACTCTTGTCAGGTTCGATGGTGCGCAAGAGCTGATTATTGACAAGCTAACTAAGCTCGGGATATTCAAGACGCGCAGCGAAGCAATAAGGGCAGGTGTTATTGGCTTGGGCAAAGATTACAATGTTTTCAAGAATGCACAAGAACTTGAAGACGCGCTGGCTTTTCGGAAGGCCAAACAGGTTTCGGATGAAATTGACGCTGGAAAGCGAAAAGTCTGGACAGAAAAACAAGTCAAGAAAAAATACGGTTTCAAGTGATTCCCTTGCCTGAAATCAGTTTTGCAAATGACTGGGATATTTATTACTCCAAAATGGATTCAACGGAACAAAATAGAATCTGGAAAAAAATACAACAACTAAAAACACTTTTAAAAGCCAGGCATCTCAAGCATGGAGTGCCAATCTTTGTTGTCGAAACAGGGCAGTACAGGATTTGCTTCAGGGAAAAAGGAAAAGCCAGAGAAATATTGTTTGCCGGAAACCACAAGCAATACGAAAAATGGTACAAAAGCCAATAATAAACTTTTTTTTCTAAACCTAAAACTCTCCAAGCGTTTTTTGCCCTGAAAGCGATTGCTTTGCGTTCAAATCCTTTAATTCAAGAACTTTTTTTTCAAGCTCTTCCTTGTTCTTGCAAATTACCGGAACACCATACTGTCCGCCGCCGCCGGGAATGTAAAGCACTAGTCCTTTCCTGAACGATTCAATGTTTTCCGCAACTTGTTTGTTCACTTTGCCTATTTCTTCAATGCTTGCGTCAACCAGAACAAATATTTCGTTTCCAAACTTTTCCACAAAATTTTTCCAAAGAGATTGCACTGCCGTGTCTTCAATTTTTTTTGCCTTTAAAGACAACTGGATTATTTCCGCCAACGGCAATAAATGTAAGTATGGCGGCCTGAAAAGAGGGTGAGTTTCTTCTTTGTATTCCGCAAGCATAACTATCCTGTCCAGCACTCCTCGCTTTATCTGCGCTCCACATTTTGGGCATTTCCATTTCACTGCAACAGCATCCTGCATGGAAAACTTTTCGTAACAATTGTTGCAGGCGCTCCTGTGGTATTTGCCTTCGCGCGGGTCCAATCCCGCATTCAAGGTAATTAATTTTTCTTCTTTTTTTTCCAGCGCTTTTTTCAA
>CAYOAS010000111.1:0-4844 GCA_964402015.1 uncultured archaeon
CCAATTCATCCATACTGTCGCACCGGCCCGACAACTTTTTGAGTATCTCTGTCTCGAATAGCTTTGAACGCACATAATTGTAGATTACTCTGCCCCTATCTTTGTGTATCCTTTGAAGATTATCTTTTGCTTGTTTCGCCTCTTCTTTTTTGTTTTCATCTTCAAAAAAACACGCAGTATATGAAAGCAAAACCGCGGCAAGGTCTTTTTCAAGTAAGAACTTTTTGTATTTGTTTATTATTTTCCCTTTTGAAAAGAACAAACTTGTCGTAGCGATTTCTTCTTGCAGGACATCGATATTAACAAAACCATCAGTCTTATCAAATTGATTCAAATCAAATTCTTTTTGAACATCAGCTTGAAGTTCTGGTCTTGTGGTAATACTGAATTTTCCAGAATTTTCAATATACTTCTCAGTCTTTATTTCTTTGCCGCCAATTTGGACTTTGTTCTCTACTTTATCAATGTTAATTTGGATTGGCTTAAATGCTGAAACAATCTTTACTATTTTTTCAGTAAGGCTTTCCATTGTTATGGTCGCCTCACAGTTTTTTAGATATTAAATAATTAGCATAACAAGCTGGGTTTTTGCAATAGAATTTTCTTGAACCCCTTAGTATGTTCCCAATGTTATTTAAGTGCAATTCAGAACCACAACAATCGCAAACAATTTTGTGTTCTTGTTCGTCCTTCAAATAAGTCTTTAGAGCTGACTTATCAAATTCAGTTTTTATCTTAAATGAAGCAAGTAATGAAGGTAATTGGCTATCATCAAAAACAGTGAGATTAATTTTATTCATTTAATATAATTAAAAAAGACCTATTTATAAGATTTACTAAATTTCGACAGTTTTGACAGTTATCTTTTCATTGTTTCGTCAAGTTTCTTCTGGACGAACTTTGAAAGGTTCAAACTGGTTTCTTCTATAAATGCCGCTTGGTCTGCTCTGATTGTTATTGTTTTGTGAATAAAAGAATCCGTTTTGCTTGTTTTAGGCATATAGTATAATACGTATCATACTCCTTTATAAGCTAATCGGCTTATAATACATATAATAAGTATTGGAGTGATATTATGGATTTACGAGAAACAAAAGGAAAACAAATTGCCTTAACAAAGCAGATTAGAAAGGTTGATGACGGTTTTATTGTCAAAAGCCAGAATTCAAACCGCTATTATTTCGTTGATGAAAACGGAAAGTGCAACTGCCCCGACTGCGAGATTAACGGAGCAAAGAAATGCAAGCACTCTTATGCGGTGAACTATTTTTTGACAGTTGTAAAAACTGATTTAAACGGAGCAATACAAACACAAAAAATCCGATTAACTTATCCTCAAGCGTGGCACGCTTACAATCAAGCACAAAACAATGAGGTTAAACAGTTTGAATCTTTGCTGAAAGACCTATTGGAAACTGTTGAAGAACCTGCAAGAGACGGAGCAGGCAGACCATCATTAAGTTTGAGGGAAAGCCTATTTTGTTCAATCAAAAAGGTTTATTCACAGATGAGTTCTCGCAGAGCAAAGGGTTTGTTTGACGAAGCAAAAGAAAAAATGCTGATTGAGAAAAGCCCTTACTTTAACTGCGTTTCTGCTTTGCTGAACAAAGAAGAAACAACCGCACTACTTGAAGGATTGATTACCCTCTCTGCTCTGCCGCTAAAAAGCGTTGAATCTTCTTTTGCCGTTGATTCAAGCGGTTTCAGAACAACAAAATTTACAGAGTATTGCAAGGACAAGCACGGGATTGAAAAACACCACGAATATTTGAAAGCACACATACTCTGCGGAACAAAAACGAATATTGTTTGCTCCGCAAAAGTTACAAACGAGAACGGAGCGGACATTACACAATTTGCTCCGTTAGTTCAAAACACTAACGAAAACGGTTTTGACATAAAGGAACTCTCGGCTGATAAGGCTTACAATTCAGCCAACAATTACAATATGGTTAGGGAAGTTGGCGCAGTTCCATACATTCCTTACAAGAGCAATACCGTTGCTAATAGCCATAGTGGCAACAAAGCAAAGTTTTGGCGTAGAATGTATCACTATTTCCAAGCAAACCAAGAGGAGTTTTCAGAACACTATCACAAAAGAAGCAACGTTGAAACAACCTTTTTTATGATAAAAAGCAAATTAGGAGACTGCTTGAAATCAAAGAATTTTATAGCACAGAAAAATGAATTGCTCTGTAAAATTCTGGCGCATAACCTAATAGTTTTGATAACGGAAATTTACGAATTGGGAATTTCAGCACAGTTCGCTCCGTTCAAAGAAAAAGAGGTGATTGAAAACTTGCACGTAAATTCGGAAAACTGCATGTTAATTAAGCCTTTTTAACCAAATTACGTGCAAGGCTGGGGCGTTAGTCTAGCTTGGTTAGGATTCAAGGTTCGGGACCGGCTTTTTCCTGGAAAAACCCGGGAAAAAGGTTTTTTGCCTTTGGGCAAAAAAGTTCCTTTGCGAAAGACTTTGCGACCGGGGTTCAAATCCTCGACGCCCCAATAAGCCTTTTTCTTTCTTTTCCAAAGAAAGAAAAAGTCTCCAGTCCATCCAAAAAGAAAGAAAAGAATTATTTCTCCGAAAAAAAGAAATTCAGCTGATTTTTTCAATATTTGACAGCCTTCCGAAATAGAGCGGTTTGTCTGCAATCACCCAGCATTCAAAATCAAGCAAATTGCCTTGCAGGAAAGGCGAGAGCAATTTGTTTGAGAAAACATTTGTTCCGGTTGCAATCGGGCTCATTGAAGGCAAAACAACCAAATCCTTTTCACCACATTTTCCTTTCAAAAAGCACTTGAAGGCCTCTCGCTTTGTTCCATCGCGCAGCGTTACAGCAACATGGTCATGCCCGATTATCAGGGTTTTTGCTTTTTCAAAATCGCTGGAAAAAAGCATTTTGTGGCCGTGGGTAATAAAAATTTTTTCTTTTTCAAGAAACAAACCGTCTTTCAGTATCTTGATGCCGTGCCATGCCGCAATCGGCCCGAGAATGTTGTCATGGTTTCCTTGCACTAACACAATTTCTTTGCAGTGCTTTTGCAGGAAATCCAGCATGCCAAGCGCTTCTTTCCATTCTTGTTCGCTTGGAATGCCGAATTCGTGCTTCAAGTCACCGTTAATTATTATTTTTTCAAAAAAAGAATTTTTTTCAAAAATTTTTTCAAGGCTTTTTTTTATTTCATTGTAGTTGAAGCGAGGCAGCATTACGCCTTGCTTGGTTTGCGTTTCCTCAAAACCCAAATGCAAATCAGCAATCACCAGTATGTTGGTTTTTTTTAGCCAGAGCGCTGTTTCAAGGATTTCAGAATTCTGGAGAACATTCTTTTTCAGCTTATTCATTTTCCTCACTGAAACCGCGTTTTTTCATTATTTGTTGCTGTACTGCCTCATGCATTCGCTTTACAAACTCCAGGCGCTCTTCCATGCGCATTGTTTCGCTGTATCCCTGTGCAAACAGGTTGAAAGCAAAAGGGCTTGGCAATTCAACGTCAATCCTTTTCACTTCAATCATTTTTTGTTCAATTGCCTGTATGACAAGCTCTGCGCTTTTTATGTCCATCATGTCCTCTAAAACCTCGCGCCTTGTTTCCTTCAGCACCGGAAAGTTTGCATCAATTTTTTTCACTGCACTCAGCAACAAGCGCGAGCTTAACTGCTGGCGCGAAACGCTTTTTTCCCTGCCCTTGTAATTGCGCAGTATCATTAGCGCGCGCGTTGCACAATGGCGAAAGCGCCTGCCCAACAATTCTGTTTTGTCAATTGCTTCTTCAAGAATTTTTTCAAGTTCGCTGCTTTTTATTAAGCCGAAAGCGCGTTCTATTTGCATTTTTGCGTTGCAGCTCAGCATGAAACCATTGTCATTCATTGACAATTCAATGTCCTTGTGCACGAGCTTTCCAAGCATGAAAGCAACCGCCCTGCCAAGTGCATCGTTTGTCCTGCGGCCGAACAAAGAATGCACTATCAAATGGTTCATTTCGCCTAACTTGTATTGCTCTATCAAAATTTTTTTGTTGCTTGGAATCACTGCAAAATTGTACTGGTCATTGAAATAGTTGAAAATCGCAGCTGCAGCATTATCATCAACATACAAGTGCTCGTGAATAAATTTGACTATTTCTTTGCGTGGTTTTTTTGCGGCAAACTTTTCCTCTAATAGCTTTCGGAATTTTCCAATGTCAACAGCCAATTCAAAGCTCAATGGCAGCATTTCCGAGACCCAGCTTGGAACAGTAGGCGGCCGCTTTTCCGCGCTGACAACCTGTGCTGTCATTCCGCTCGCAAACCGAAACTCGTAACTTTGCCCACCTAAAACGAAAACGTCGCCGCGGTGCAAGTGTTCCAGAAAGCCTTCGTCAATTGTCCCGATTTTTTGTTCCTTGATTTTTACAGTAACATGGGCTTCATCGGGAATAGTGCCAATGTTTGTCATGTAAATTATGCGCGCCATTTTTCCTCTTTTTCCAATCATTCCTGTTTGTTCGTCAAACCAGATTTTTGCATAAACATGCCTTGTTTCCAGGGAACTGTATTTTCCCGCCAAATAATCAATTGTTTCCAAAAAATCAGTGCGCTGTAGATCGTGATAGCAGTAACTCTGCTTCACTAACGCAAACAATTCGTCAACATGGATTTTTTCTGCGATTGCAATCCCGTAAATCTGCTGCGCCAAAACATCCAAACAGTTTTCCGGAATTTTTATTTTGTCAATGCGTTTCTCCAACGCATCTTTCAGCAGAACAGAACATTCCACAAGGTCGTCGCGGTCAAGAACAATTATTCTGCCTTTCACTGTGTCGTGCAGCTTGTGTCCCGAACGGCCCATGCGTTGTATTGC
>CAYOAS010000112.1:0-4818 GCA_964402015.1 uncultured archaeon
TTTTTCAACAGCGCTCCGCTTGATTTGTCCATCAATTGTATTGTTTTTGTAATGACATTGATTTCAAGCGCCATTGTTATTGTTTTTGTGAATTCTGTTTTTTCTGCAACAAAATTTAGCGATTGGTCCTTGAAACCAGTTTTTTTTACTGTCCCAGTTAATGCCGCGCCAAGAGGCACATTAAAAATTGTTTTTCCATCAGCATTTGTTGCCTGGCTTAATGATTTGTCCGCAAAATTCAATGTGACGATTGCCCCGGAAACAGATTTGCTGTCTTGGTCAAAAACCTGCACTGAAAGATTTGAAGCCGCAGGAAAGACTGAAATAGCAACAGAATAAATCAAAAAAGCAGCCAATACGACTGCAATTATTGCAACCGGAAAAATCGGAATATTCTTTGATTCAATTGCGTCAACGAGCTTGTAAACAGGAATTCCCTTGTCCTCAATCCAATCCAAAAAATCGTAATACTTGTCCTCAAGCTTAAAATAAAACCCTTTCAAACCGCCATCAGAAACCATAAGCTCACTCACTTGCTCATTATATTAAATTAACTCCAGCATATTTTATAATAACTACTTTAATACAATGCAAAAACCGCATTACCCCGCAAACCAAGTCCTGCATTTATTACAAACTTCTTGTTTAAATTCTTTTGCCCGGTTTTCGGTTTGTATCTGCTAACGGCTGATTGCTTGTTTTAAAGTTGGGTAATATTGCGTTTCGCAGTTTGACTGCGAAAGCACATGATGATATTTGGGACACAACAACCTAAGAAAAAAATCAGTATTTCCAATTTTTGGTTAGCAGGTCCCTCTGTTTTGGCATAAACAAACAAATCTTGGCAAAAAAAGCAGTGCAAAAGATTAGTTGTATAAATACAAAAAATGTTTCGGTTTTATCCGGAAAATTATTGGCGGTGGCAATTAGCCATTCCGTGTTCTATCGCTTTTAATTTGCTTCTAAAAAACACCAAGCCGATTACTCCAACAATCACGGCCATGACAAAATTGTTTATAATTATTATTCCAAACAAGTCAGATTTCACTTCAAAAAGCCTGAACGCTTGCCCCGCAATTATAGCCAAACAAAAACCGGCATAAATTTGCAGATACGCTATATACTTGTTATGCTGAAGAACAAGACAATCTTTCGTTGTCATTGAGCATGAACCCCACAATTCCAATGACGAAAAATAGTATCCCTACAAAACCAAAAGTAATTGGCCCAATTATTGCAACCTGGGACTGACTAACCAAGATTCCAATTATAGAAAAAACAGCAGCTACACAATCAGGGGAATACATGCAAATACCAATACTATCCCTTAAAATAAAAAGATTTCGTTTTTACGACAGTCAACAAGCGATTGCCTTTTTCTGTGTTCAGTTTTCAGCCTGCTGGCGTCTTGTCTTCAGGCGGAGTCGTTTTTACGGCGTTGGCTCGCACTTGAATTCAGTACAGGGAGTCATGCCTTCCTTTTTGCATTTTGTATAGCAAATGTCTTCTGTCGGGTTTGTTGAAGAATAACTGTCAAGCAATTCTATAGTGTAAATGTTCTTGTTGTTTTTATTCACCTTGTATTTTGGTTCTGTTTCTTCAAAGAGGATTCTTGCGCGAATCTCGGTTGCTTTCGCGCAATACGCTTTATCGTCATATGCCGGGTCATCTTTATACGGACCAAAACCTATTTTTATTGTTTTTGAAGCAAAGGTTTCCACCAATACGCTTGAACTGTAAATATTGCAGCCAGAATTGTCCTGCACTAAATTCAAGCCATCGCCCGGGTCAACATCAATCAAATCAGGAGTTGCGGCATCGCTGCATAATTGTTTTCCCACAAGCAATTGCAATGCATCCTTTATGCTTGAAGGGTTGTCTGGGTCATAGTCTACGCTGCTTTCGTCCCCTGAATTTTTTGCAGGCCATTTTTTTATTTTTGCCTTTCCAGCATCTATTTCTGGAATAGTTCCTTTTGAGCCAGGGCAAGCTGAATTAGGGATATCCCGCCCCACTATTGTTCCGATTGGGTCTTTCCTTGGCTCGCAACTATTCGGGTCGCACATTCCAAGCATCATGCTCTTGAAGAAATCATTATTTTTGAAAACCTTGTTGTCAGCATAATATTTTGACTGTGCTATTGCCTTGAAAATCCTCAATGGAATATAAATGCGCAAATCAGCATACGGCAAAATTCCTTGTTTCAAGTAATCTCCCGTAGCACTGTTTTTCACTACAATCTTTGGCAGTTTTTCGTATTCTTCCGGTGCAAGAGAACTCAGTTTTAGTTTTACATAAAAAGTTCCCAAACAGTTTCTTATTTGCTCGGCAGTAAAATTTGTTTCCGGCATGTCACAATCAACTACTTCAAAAAACTGTCCTTCTTCAATGCTTTTTGTGGTTGTTGCAACAAGCGCCTCAAACAATTGCTTTTCATCTTTCTCCAGCGAAATTTCGTATCTGCCAAACGTTTGCCCGACTTCTAGAATTCCAACCATTGTTTTTGAGGTAATGTCTGCAAACTGGACTCCGGAATTCTCAGAGCCAGAGCTTCTGCAGCCGCCAAAGTTCACGCAAGCATAATCCTGTTTTATTTCACTCCAAGTTTTTCCAGGCTGCAACAAATACCAGTTTGTCGGCCTGCTCAGCCATTCCTCAATGCGATAGCGCAAGCCATAATTGAATACCTGTATTGCATCTGCCCTTGCAAGGTCTGCCGCTGTCTGCATCTGTGATTGCGCGCTAATGTCATTGATTGTGGAAACAGTCCCGCTTTCTGTTTCAGTCATGCTGTTGATTAACAAAATAGTCAGCATTATCAATACAAAAGAAACAAGTGCAGTGAACAAATTGAAAGCTCGCGAGTTCAAGCAAAATCAAAAAGAATAGGTAATTGGATTATTTAAGGCTTTTCAAAAAAATCTTTATCACAGCGAATAGTGCTTCTTTTTCGACATAAACCAGTGCTCTGTTTCCTGAAGAACCATGGCGCTGAACGCTCCTGCTTTCAAGCAGGAGATGAAAGTGAATGGTTGTTGCTTCCAAAAGACGCTATGGCATTTATGCCATGGTTCTTCACAAGAGAATCAGCTTTTTTCCAAAATCCTTTTGCTCTTTTGCAAGCTCTTTCACACTCCCTCGCCCGAAACATTTCGAACGTTGAATTGCTGTTCTTTTTTTCCTTTGTTCGAAATGTTTAGCCCCAGCCTTTAGGCTGGGATAAAGGCGTAATGTATTTTTTGCAAAAAAACCTTGCTAAATTAGAAGCACACGCCTTTAGGCGTGGGAGTGTGTCACTGTTCTGAATATTTCGTCAAGCAGGTTCTTTATTTTTGTGAAGCCAGCGCCAAAGCCAAAAGCAATGCTCAAATAAGGAATCATTTCTATCCAGACAGGCGAGCGAATAACACCAAGGATTTTGAGGATAATCCATGCTACCAAAACAGCAATGGAAAAATAAACAACAATTTCAAGAAGCTTGTCCAAAAACTCTTTTCCAATAATTATCTGGTGCTTGTCGTTGTTTTTAAACAATGCTTTTCTTCGGCAAAACCAGTTTTATGGATTATACTTTCGCCAATAGCACGTTTGCATCTAATCTATTGAGGCTCATTCTTGCTTCTTCGCTTAATGTAAAAAGATTTTCATTTTTTGAAGCACTTTTTATTTTTATTAATTCAGCGGCAATCAACTCATTGAGTAAGTCAACTAATTTTTCTTTTTTTATTTTTGTTTCTTTGGCAAGTATGCTAAACGGAACGTCTGGATTATCCCTGTATAATACCAGCATTACTTTCAAAGCATTAATGTCCAAAAAGTATGACAGCTTATTTACCATACAACCATTATCCAAACAACTCACCATATTATCACTACCTTTCTGCTTTATATACTTTTTTTATTAGTTTTTAATCTCCTTTTCTTGAAGCTCTTTTATTGCCAAATTATGACTGAGTTGAATTGCTGCCATCACTGCAGTATCTACCAGACTATTTTCGGCATATTTCACTTTTCGTTGGTAATACACATAATGCCTTTTTGTACAAAAAAACACATCATCTTTAATCGAGTCTGGGACGAGCAGAACCGCTTTGTCAAGCAGATTCCTACTTTGAATTAAGTATGTGCTTTCCCCAACAGCACCGCCTCGGTCAGTATCAATTATCACAATGCCCGCAGCTTTTTCAATCAATTTTCTCTCTTTTTCGAAGTCTGGCAGAAAACCACCCGGAACCCTCTTTATTAAAGTGGCGGGGTAATTCTTATTACAAAGCATTTCAGCAATTTTGGTCATTTGTGTTTCATGTGTTTGATAATTTCCCAAAATGCATAATTTTTGCAGTCCAACTTGTGCCTCAAGCTTTTTTTCTCCTTCTTCAGTTATGCTTTTGTATAATTCATTCGCAACGCTGTCAATTGTAGGTTGAGCCATTAACCAAAACAGGGCAAAAAGAGTTAAAAACAAATAAGTTTTACACCTAAATTTTTCCAAGTCTTTTAACGGTTAGTGGCCCTGTTCTAACGCCACTTTAAGATTACCTGCAAAGCCAGCCACGCTTCAGGAACCAGTGTTTTTCTGGGTTTTCAGTGACTGCCAGAGCAAAAGCGCATTGTTTGCGTTTTCAATTGCTGTTCCCCTTTCTTTTTCCGGCAAGCCTTTCAAATAAGCATTGAAAGTCGCGGTTGGATTGTTTTGCGCGAACGCTGTCTTTGTTTGCGCTGCAACGCAATCAATCGCGGTTTCTCCGGCTTCCCTGGTTTTCGCTTCAATTATTTTTTTGTGCTTGTTTTTGCGCCCTGCCATTGCCTGAAAACAAA
>CAYOAS010000113.1:0-4807 GCA_964402015.1 uncultured archaeon
AGAAAAAAAACAGTGCTTTCACTGATGCTGAATGAATCAAATTACTCAAATTACTATAATTACCATGACAACAGCAAGGTGGTTAAAATAGGAAAATTTGACAATGCAACAGATATAGAACTGTTAAATTCGTTAAGAACATTGCATGAAGAAGAACCTGCCTTTTTTGCGAATTGCCATTTTCCAAAAGAAAAAGCTTTGCCACAAATCTATTTTGAGGAAAACAAAAACCATTACGCCTTTAAGATTGTCGCAAGACTAAATGGAACCCTGTTTAACCTGAATGATAAAGAAACCACAATTCTTGGGAACGACCCTCTTTGGGCGTGTGCTGAAAAAAAATCTTCCGACCCTAAATTTGATAAGGAAACCATTTGTTTTGAACTGCAAACCGAAAAACCGACCTTGCTCGAAAAATTGTTGCAGCATGAAGGAACTGAAATAAAAGCGAGTGAAATGAACGACTTCGTTGAAAAATACTATGCAAGCCTGTGCAAAGCAAGCGAAGTCATTCTTCCGCACGAATATAAAGTTGAAGAAATCAACGATGTTTTGCCAAAACCGCGCATATTCCTGAAAAACCATCAAAACAGCTTTTGCCTCGAATTAAGATTCCTCTACCTGAATAACGAAGTTGCATACAACAACAACCAGGACCCATTATTCAGGGACAAAAACAACAAACTCGCCAGAATAAAAAGAAACAAAAACGCTGAAAAAGAATTCTATTGCACCCTGTTGGAAAATTGCATGCTAGAAAAAAACAGCGTTATTGTACCAACTATTGAACCATTAAGCTGGTTAACCGAAACAGCCCCACGCTTGATTTCCAAAGGTTTTGAAATTTTCGGCCAAGAAGAATTGGTCAACTACAAAATCAACCAAGCAATACCGCACCTCGATATCAAAGTATCAAGCGGCATAGATTGGTTTGACCTCAAAGCAGAAGCTGACTTTGGAGGGGAAAAAATTGCTTTCAGCAACATTGCCGATGCCATGAACAAAAATGAACGCTTCATCAAATTAAGCGACGGCAGCATTGGAGTAATTCCAGAAAAATGGCTTTCAAAACTCGGTGGAATAAGCGGCTTCCTGCAAAAAAACAAAAAAGAAGACACGCTAATAGCCACAAGCACCCAGCTGCCAATTGTTGAAGCCATGCTTGACATTGCAGACAAAACAGAATTTGACCAAAACTTTGAAAAAATAAGGGAAAAATTCAAACGATTCAACGGAATAAAAAACGCTTCTTTACCCGAAAAACTAAAAGCCCAACTACGAGACTACCAAATAGCAGGCTACGACTGGCTATACTTCCTGAAAGAATTCTCTTTTGGAGGCTGTCTGGCTGACGAAATGGGATTAGGAAAAACACTACAAACACTGGCATTGCTGTTGAAAGAACAAGAAAACGGCAACAAAACGCAATCATTAATAATAGTGCCAAAGTCACTGGTTTTCAATTGGGAACACGAAATCAAAAAATTTACTCCCTCCCTACAAGCATATATTCATCACGGCCACGAAAGGTTAACTGAAACCAGCAAAAAAAATTCAAAAAAAGCCGATTTGATTATTACAACATACAACACACTGAGAAAAGATTTGGAGTTATTCCAACACAAACAATTCCATTACGTTGTTTTGGACGAATCCCAACAAATCAAAAACCCTTCTGCCAAAAACACGAAAAGCGTCTGCAAACTAAAAGCAAAACACAGGCTGGTTTTAACCGGAACACCCATAGAAAACAATTCCCTTGACCTATGGTCACAATTTGCTTTCCTCAACCCAGGACTATTGGGAACAATGGATTACTTCAAACAAACATTTGTAAAAAGCGTTGAAAAAGAAGGGGACAAAAACAAAACAAGCGCATTAAAAAATTTGATAAACCCTTTCCTGTTGATGCGGAAAAAAGAAACAGTGGCAAAAGAACTACCCGCCAAACAGGTCACTGTAACTTACTGCGAAATGGAGCAAAAACAGAGGGAAATTTACGAACACTGCAAAGCACGATTCAGAGAAGAAATCAACGAAGCCATAAAAGAAAAAGGCTTTATGCGGTCAAAAATGAAAATTCTAGAAGGCCTCATGAGACTAAGGCAAATATGCAATCACCCCCTCCTTTTTGATGAAAGCTTTACGGGCGAATCAGGAAAATTCAACGCTCTAATAAACCAAATCGAAGAAGTAATAAACGAAGGACACAAAGCACTAATATTTTCAGCCTTCGTAAAGATGCTTCACCTTTTCAAGAACCACTTCACTAACAAAGGCATCAAATTTTGCTATCTTGATGGAAAAACAAAAAAAAGAAAACAGGAAGTTGAACAATTCCAGCAAAACAAAGAAACCAAAGTTTTCCTGATGAGCCTCAAAGCCGGAGGGCTTGGCCTGAACCTAACAGCAGCAGACTACGTATTTATAGTTGACCCATGGTGGAATCCAGCCGCAGAAATGCAAGCAATAGACAGAACCCACAGAATAGGCCAAAAAAACAACGTTTTCGTTTACAAAGCAATAACACGAAACAGCGTTGAAGAAAAAATTTTAGAACTGCAAGAAAAAAAACTTGACTTGGTAAAAAACATAATCACAATCGAAAAAGGAATATTCAAAAAGCTAAAAAAAGAAGACATTGACAACCTGTTCCAATAACCGCGCTCCCACACACTTACTAAAAAAAAACAATCACAAAAATAGATTATCAAAAACCAACGCGCAAAACAAAGGCGCCAAGCATGGTAAAAAGGTTCTTTGGAAAATAGTTGTGGACAAAAGAACTCATTTTGGCCTGTTTTTTGGCTTTCGGCCACGTGTAAACGGCTGTATTCTGCGCTTGTATCCCAATGGCAGCCTGTTTAGCACTGCTGGCACAGCACCTGCCCTTCGAAAAAGCTGTGTTGCTCTCTCGTTAAGTTTATTCAACCGCGTTATTGTGCCCCTTGGAGCCACAAGAGTATTAGGACCATTTGGCGTCCCAGCGCCAGGCAAAACTTGCAGAATAAACTTTTTCAGTTCAACCTTAAAACTGGTTAGCTCCGCATTCAGGTCAACTGGCAATTCTTTTAACCTAACTTCAAAACGCCCAGAATCATTAGACAAGTCATCAGGCAATTCAACCTTGTGCTGAGTAATTTTTGCAACAGCAGACGACAAGGCAAAGTGTTCAGCATACAAATTCAAAAGCCGCTTGGCCACCCCCCAAACTACAGGGTCATTACTTTTAATATGCTTTAAAGCCCACTTGTTTGCATCGCCAAGCAAAATACCAATGTCAGGACTGTGTTCAGGAAAGCCTTTTTGCATAACAAAAAATGAGGCATTATGTTTTTATTCTGAAAAGAAAAAAGGAACAGCGAATGGTGTTGTAACTGTTTTGGGGCTCGAATGCCCACAAAAGCCTGTCTGCAACAGTTAAATAAAAAAGCCTAATTTTTTAATATTCTCTAATGAACCAAAAAATCCTTTTTGGCACAGCCGGCGTGCCGCACAGTGCAATAGAGCGTGACAGCATTGCAGGCATTCACAAGATTAGAAAGCTTGGCTTGGACGCAATGGAATTAGAGTTTGTGTATGGCGTTCACATGAAAAAGGATGCTGCAGAGCAAACGCACAAGGCTGCTGCAGAGGAAAATGTTTCGCTGAGCGTGCACGCGCCATATTACATCAATTTAAACTCTGAAGAAAAAGAAAAAATTGCTGCTTCAAAACAGCGCATCTTCGAGAGCGCGCGCATTGGCAGCATTGCAGGAGCAAAAAAAACAGTATTCCATGCAGGATTTTTCGGAAAGACAAATGCAAAAGAAGCGTTTGAAAACATTGCAATTGCAATAGAAGAAATTGCTGAAAGAATGAACGGCGAAAAAACAAATGCTGTTCTCGCGCCAGAACTTACTGGAAAACCAGCGCAGTTCGGCAGCCTGCAAGAATTATTGCAATTAACCGAACGAATAAAGGGCATTGAATTGACTGTTGATTTTTCGCATTTGCACGCGCGCACTAACGGCAGCCTGAAAACAAAAAACGATTTTGAAAAGGTTCTGCAGGAAATAAAAGATTTTGACGCGGGATTGCTGGGGCACTTGCACATGCACGTTTCAGGAATTAAATACAGCGAAAAAGGCGAGCGCAATCACCTTAACCTGTTGGACAAGGCAAACAATTTTGATTACAAACTCTTGCTTGAAACACTGAAAGAATTTGTGGTTGCTGGAACAATAGTCTGTGAAAGCCCCAACTTAGAAAACGACGCAATACTGATGAAAAAATACTGGGAAAAATTATGAAACCCGCAAAAAAGAAAAACCCGCTTAGGCCCCCCTTCTACCACAATGAGCTTTGTTGCCAAAACAATGGATTCGTTTTTTGACGAAAAAAAATTGGCTTAAAACAGTCAACTGCACAAGACTTTTTTGATGCGTTCAAAAGGCTTTTTTTGCTTTTCGCTCGCGCTCGTCTTCGCGCTCACTGCATTTGCAATTTCAGATTCAGGAAATGTCATAAAAGAAAAAATGCTGGAAGCAAAAACAATCGCGCTTTCTTTAGAACAGGCAAGCTTAAAGCGCTTTGAAATAGAGCAAAATACTGACAAGGCAATATTGTTTGCAATGCAAAAAAGCATCCGCGAAGGAAAAGAATCACAGGAAAGCGTGAAGCAAGAAGTGAATTCTGCGCTCTGGCAATTGTTCGAGAAAGAAAAAAACCAGGGCAATGACAAAATCAGTTTTTACAGCGCGAGCGCTTCCAACAGGCAATACGCGCGCATTGGTTTTTCAGCGAAAAAAAAGCCGCTCGAAAAAAA
>CAYOAS010000114.1:0-4775 GCA_964402015.1 uncultured archaeon
GTTGTTGGACGGAATTGTTTTTATTGAGCAGGGGAAACGGGGGGCTTGCGTTTGTTTATATTTTCCTTTTTTGCTTTTATTTTGGTGAAAATATTTTAACAAAATATGGGTTAATCCCTGACAGGGAGTTGCAGATTAGTTTGCCGCCTGCAGTTCCAACAGTAAATATTTTGCCGCAACCAACGGGTGCCAATTGAACTAAATTACCCGATTTGATAACCCCGCAACTTATTTATTTTGTAGGCTATTTTTATGGTGGTGGGGGATTAAAAGACATTTGCAGGAGTTATTTGAAAACTGGACGGCGCGAATATAAACTTATAATTTCAGACGAGTTTTTAGTTCAGATAGGAAGAATACGGAATATTTTTTTTGAATTATTTGGGTTAATGCATCCAATTCGATTCGAGCGAATCCTGAAAGGGGAACACGCATATTACCTGAACCCAATCAATAAACAAATTTACCTTTTCTTGACGGATTATTTTGGGCTTCCCAAAGGCCCGAAGGACGAAAAATTGGAAGTTCCTAAATCTGTTCTTGATTTGCCAGTTGAATTGAGAAAGTGGTTTGTCAGAGGTTTATTTGATGCTGACGGGGATGCGAGAGCAGTTGAAGCTGGGTTTAGATCCCAATCGAGAGTAAAATTGAGAATGACTGCTCATTTGGTTATTGCAAAAGTGAAGGAGCTACTTGAAAAAGATTTTGGGGCGTCGGTTAATGGGCCATATTTTGATAAAGGAAATAAATCAAGTTATATTCCGGTTGAAAGGTTTTCTGATATGGCTTCTTTGGATAGGCAAATTCTTTTTTATCATCCTATTAAAAGATGGCGGCTTGAAAAAATGGCTAAAAATCCAATGTCATATTATAAGGCGCAACATTTAAAACAATTCGCTGCAAAAGGTTAGGTATCTGAGGGGGTCAAAGCCCTGCTGAGTTCAATGGGGATTTATTGCAATTTTTTGTAATAAACCATTTATGTAACTCAGCCTGATAAAGTAAAGATTATTTCTTGCTTTAGGCTTTGGAGAGTACCCGGCTGAAGTTCTATCTGGAGCCGCGACCGGGTTGTCGAGGGTTCAAATCCCTCCATCCCCAATTTTTCTTTTTAATGGCGGTTGAATGGAAAACTGTAGATTTTGCAGCCCCGAGTACCAGAAAGAACGGAAGGAAATTGAAAACAAATTTTTTTTCGCTAATTTTGATGGCAACCCAGTTACCAAAGGCCATTTGAAGATTGTTTCAAAAAGGCATGTTGCTTCTTTTTTTGACTTGACTGACAAAGAAGTTGTTGCTCTTTATGATTTATTCAAAAAAGCCAAGCTTTTTTTGGATAATAAATTTCATCCTGCTGCTTACAATGTTGGTTTGAACGATGGCAAGGCTGCTGGCCAGACTGTTTTTCATTTGCATATTCATCTTATCCCGCGTTACTTTGGCGACGTTCCAGACCCAATTGGTGGAGTGAGAAACGTTATTCCTGACAAGGGAAATTATGTTAAATATCGTGCAGAGCATAATGGAGAATGGAAGTGATTGAATGAAAGCTGGCGTTGATTATCCCTGTGTTGGCGTTGGTGTAATGGTGCGCCGTGCTGACGGAAAGTTTTTGTTGGGCAAGCGGGCGGGTGCTTCTCGAAATGAGGTTGGTTCTTGGACTTTTCCTGGTGGGGAGTTGAGTTTTATGGAAAAATTGGAGGATTGTGCCAGGCGCGAAGCCAATGAAGAGTTTGGCATTGAAATCAAGGTAGTGCGCTTGTTGAAAGTAATAAATCATTTTATCCCTAGTGAAAAACAACATTGGGTTAATCCGTTGTTTTTGGCGGATCTTGTTGTTGGAGAGCCAAAGATTTTGGAGCCTGATAAATTTTCGCGTTTTGACTGGTTTTCCGTTGAAGATTTGCCTTTTCCGATTACTGTGAACTTGCAGGATTTGTTTGCCGACATAAAAGCCGGAAAAATCAAGATTGACTAATTTCTTCCAGCCGTTTCTTTACTTTTTCTTTTCCGAGAGCGATTATCAATTGTCCTAGTTTTGGTCCGCGGTCTTTTGCAATGATTGCTTGATAGAATTCTTTGAATAGTTCTGGCGCGGCAATTCCTTTTTGCTTCCCTATTTCGTAAATGCCCTGCTGTATTTCTTCTGCGTTGCCTTTTTTTTCCAGCAGTTTTGCTGTTTCCGCAAACGCCCCCTTTATTGTGGTGGGCAATTCTTTTTCCGGAATTTTTTCCGAGAAAGAGATTTTGCTTTCTTCTGGCGCGAATTTGTTCTGCCATTCGCGCGATAGCGCAATGCGCTCTTTCAGCGCTTCAATTTCTTCTTTTGAGCCTGTTTCAATCTGGCTCATTTCCTTCAGTTTTTCCATTACTCCTTCCTCAGTGAAGATATTGTTGAGAAAAGCGCAGATGGAATAATCAGCTTTTAGCGCAGTTAATTTTCTTCCTTTTACTTGCGAGAAGTGTTCGTACTTCAAATTTTTCAAATGCTCTATTTCATCCACGGGGTTTTTTGTCTGTGCTTCTTTTACTGCCCTGTCAAGTTCCAGTTCAAGCATTGGAACATCGCGCCATTCAAAGCTGCGGGTTTTCATTAGGCGTTTCATGTAAAGGTATTTTAGTGTTTCTGGCCTGCTTACTTTTAGCCAGTCGCGCGGGTAAATGACGTTTCCGAGAGAAGCGCTCATTTTTACTCCGCAGATTATAAGGTGCTCGTAGAATATTGGTTCCGGATAAGGGAAATCAAGCGCGCGTTCCGCTATTTCTGCGTTCACCCAGAACGCGCTGTTTTTGCTTTCGTATTCTTTTCCTGCTCCTTCCGAACAAACATTCCAGCGCTTCCATTGTGCTGCCCATTCGCTTTTCCAAATTAGTTTGCCGTTTGCTTTTTTTAGGTTTGCTGTTCCTTCGTAGCCGCAGCCTTTTGCAGTGGATTTTTCGAAAGCATAATCTTGGCATTTGTAGTGGATTTTTGTTTCTTCTGTTTTTGTTATTGTTGTTGTTTGCAAATTGCCGCATTTTTCGCAGATTGGTTTCCAGACGCTCCAGTTTTTTTTCACTGTGCTGCATTGGACGCGTTCGATTATTTCTTTTATTTTTTCAGAGTTTTTGACTAATTGTATTGCGCTTTCAGTGAAGTTGCCTTTTTTGTATTCTTCCCTCATAGAATAAACTTTTGGCTCAAGAACCAAGAATTTTTTGAATACTTTCAGGAATTCTTCAGTGAAGTGTTCCGCATAGCTTTTGTGGCATCCTTGGGGGTCTGGAATGTCTGATACTGGAAAGCCAATGTATTGTTCGTAGCTTGCGGGAACTCCTTTTGGTATTTTGCGCAGCGGGTCCATGTCTTCTGTTACATAAATGAATTCCGTTTTGAATCCGTTTTCTTCCAGTGCGCGCGCTTGTGCTTCGCTTCTTATTATGTCTGATAGCCTGCCGATGTGCAGCACTCCTGATAATGAAGAAGAGCTTTTTACTGTCCAATTTTTTATTTTTGGCAGTGGCTTGTCAATTAGGTGGAATTTTTTTCTGTTTTTTATTGTTTCAGCTATTTCGTCTGCCCAGAATACCCATTTTGCCAAGTATTCACCCTAGAGAAAATTAGTTGCAAAGCTTATTTTAATTGTTGGGGTTTTTGCTTTCAGGTTTCTGCGTATTCTTCTTCTATTTTGTGGACGACAATTCCTTTTTCTGTTATTTCTATTGGGTGCAGGTCTTCGCTGTGTTTTGTTGACCTCATTTTTCTGATGTGGAGAGTGCGGTTTGATTGCGTTCCAACGCCCATGTAGTGCAGTATTATTACTCCGTCAACAACGTATTCTTCGACACCATATTTTCCGTATTGGTTGCTGCCTTCGTCCACTTCTGATGTTATGAGTGAGGTTACGCCAGTGCGCATTAGCATGTAGCTTAGTTTGAGTATTGCTTTTCTTACATCGTTCGGGTTTTCGAAATTGAATCCCAATGCAGGCAGGCTGTCTATTACTACGCGTTTTGCGCCTATTCTTTTGCTTACGCGCATTATTTCTAACAATAGTTTGTCAACATCAAATCCTGTTACTGGCAGCGAGAATTCTTCATCGCTTGGCAAGCCGATTTTTGCAATGCTGCCGTCTATTATCTGCAGCATGTTTTTGTCTTCTAGTTTTCTTAAATCCCAGCCAAAGCGCAGTACGTCTTGCCTGATTAGGTCTGGGCGTTCGTCAAGTGTTACATAAACACCCGGTTCGTTGTATTTTGCTGCGCCCATGTAAACGAATTGTATGCCAAAGATTGTTTTTCCTGTTCCGCAGGCGCCGGAAACCAGCATTGACCTTCCTTCTGGAAAACCGCCTTCCATCAATTCATCCAAGCCAGTTACTCCAGTTCTTACTCTGTTCAAAAAAAACACCGTTTCTTGTTTTACTAATAAAAGGGCTGTTTTATTAATATATTTATTGTTTTTTATAATGCCGTACTTTTTGGAAATTAACAGAAGCGGGATTTAATTTTTCATTTCATTGGTCTTCTCATCGACTTCCTTCTTCTTATCGCGTTAGCTGTTGCTAAGCCGCCTGCTGTAAAAAGACTGACGACTGCCCCCCGCCTCGCCGCTCCTTTTACTCTCCTCATAAGCAGTTCTCTATTGAACGGTTTGACGAGTGGTTTAATGTCTTTGTCAAATCTATGGTTAAGCGCATTAAGTCTTTCCATCGTATTTTTCGAAGAGAATTTTGGATGTTGTTTTAAGAACTTTTTAGCTTTCCATTCTAAGAATTCGTTTAATTTCCAGTGTT
>CAYOAS010000115.1:0-4753 GCA_964402015.1 uncultured archaeon
CATGCTCCGTCCCTTACGTCAGCAACAGTTATTTGCACTGCATACTTGTGCATTTGCGCTTCTTTTCCCAATACCTCTGCGCATACGACTGTGTCTTGGGCAAAGTTTTTTGGCACTCCGCCGCCAATCATGAACAAGCCTGTTGTTCCGGCTTTTATCTTGATTTTTGTTAGTTCAAGAAAGTCTTTTACTGAATCAATTGTAACTTTTGGGCCTTTTTTGCTGATTTGGTGCAATACCAATCCAAAGCCAGCGCTGCTGTCCGAGAATGCTGGGCAAAAGATTGGAACGTTTTTTTCGAATGCTGCCTGCACGAGCGAGTCTTTTTTCTTTGAGTTTTGCACTAGGTATTTTCCCATTTCGCGGATGAATTCGCGCGAGGAATAAGGCCGCGGTGGTAGCGAATCAGCGATTTTTTTTATTGCCTTGTCGCATTCCTGCAGTTGCTCTTCGTCAATGAAAGTGTCGTAAATCCTGTCAATGTATAATTCTCGGAGTTCGTGGTTGTCTGCAAACTGGCTTCCGATATAATGCTTGAAGCCGATAGCTTCGAAGAAATCCATGTCGACTATTGATGCGCCTGTTGCGACTATTGCGTCAATCATATTGTTTTTTACCATGTCAACGTATATTTGCATGCAGCCTGCCGCGCTCGTGCTGCCTGCGAGAGTCAGGATTATTGCGCAATCTTTGTCGTTAATCATTTCATTCAAGAGTTTTGCTGCCTGTGCGGTTTCGCGCGCGCTGAAAGACATTTTTTCCATTGCCTCAATGATTGGCGTTGAATCGAACGATTTTATGTCAATGTGCTTTACTTCTTCTTTTAGAAAATCTTTTTTGTTTTTTTTCAATTTTTTTCACGTCCATTGTTTGACTGTTTTTAGGAATAATATTGTGTTAATTGTTTTTTAATCTTGCGGGATGCCTTTTGCTGCTTGCGTTTGTCATTCTTCTATTTTGTTGAATAAATAAATTGCTGTTGCCATAAATATTGCTGTGAATGCTGCGATTACTGCAAAAGAAATTCCGAAGCTTATGTCTGATTGTCCTATCAGGATGTAGCGCAGGCCGTTTACTCCGTATGTGAGCGGGTCAAGCAGTGATATTGTTTTCAGCAATTCCGGAGCTGATGAAAGCGGGAACAATGCGCCGCTGAGAAAGAATAACGGCATTATCAAAAAATTCATTATTAATTGGAAGCCGTGCATGTCTTCGAGCATTGATGCTATTGCAATGCCGAGTGAAACAAACATTATGGAAATCATGAACATGAATATTATCAGCAGGATAAAGTTTGCGAGTTGCAATTGTACGCCGATGAATATTGAAATAATCATTATCAATAGGCCCTGGATTATTGCTGTTGTTGCTCCGCCTAATGTTTTTCCTGCTACGATTGACAGCCTGCTTATTGGCGCGACGAGTGTTTCTTTCAGGAAGCCGAATTGCCTGTCCATTATTACGATTATTCCTGAAAAAATTGAACCAAACATTAATACCATTCCGATTATGCCGGGCGTAATGAATTCCAAATAATTTCCTTGCATGCCTGAAATATTGAATGCCCCGTTCAATCCTGTTCCAAATATTGCAAGGAAAAAGAAGGGCATTGCAAGGCTGCCGATAAGCCTGCTTGGCGAGCGGAAAAACCTTATTAGTTCGCGCTTCCACAAGGCAATTATTCCTTCGATTTCTTGGTTCATTTTTTGTGCCCCCACGCTCTTCTTCTCTGGCGCATTGCGTCTCTTGCGCTTGCTTCTTCTTCGCGGATTGTTTTTCCGGTATAATGCAAAAACACGTCATCCAGCGAGGGTTTTCTTAAGTTTACTGATTCTATTTTTGTGCCTTGTTTTTCCATTATCCTCAATAATTCCGGAATTTTTTCTTCGCCTTTTTCAACGCGCACGTCAATGTAACCGTCGTGGGTTTTTGTTGATTTTACCCAGCTTGTTTTTTCCAGTTTTTCCACACAGCCTTTTTGATAATCGCATTTTATTGAAATTACGTCGCCGCCGATTGAATCCTTCAAGCTGTGTGGAGTGCCTTGTGCGATTATTTTTCCCGAGTCAATTATTGCAATTTTGCCGCAAACGCTGTCTGCTTCGTCCATGTAATGCGTTGTCAGGATTATTGTTATTTTGTGGGTTTTGTTGAGTTGTTTTATGTGTTCCCAGATGTTTGCGCGCGTTTGCGGGTCCAGGCCAATTGTGGGTTCGTCCAAAAACAATATTTTTGGCTCGTGTACCAAGCCTCTTGCAATTTCCAGCCTTCTTTTCATGCCGCCAGAGAAAGTTTTTACTATTGATTTGATGTTTTTTTCAAGGCCGACGAGTGTTATCATTTCAGTGATTATTTTTTTTCTTTTGCTTGTTGGAACTCCGTAAAGCGCAGCGTGCATTTCCAAGTTTTCAAATGCAGTCAGTTCTTCATCAAGGCTCGGGTCTTGGAAGACAATGCCAATGCTTTTTCTGACATTGTCGGGCTGCTTTAAAATGTCAAAGCCGTTTACTTTTGCAGTTCCGCTTGTTGGTTTTCTCATTGTCACGAGCATTGAAATGAGCGTTGTTTTGCCTGCTCCGTTCGGTCCGAGAAGGCCAAAGATTGTCCCTTTTTCTATCTCGAGTTTTACTGAGTCGACTGCAAGCAATTCTTTTCCGTATTTTTTGCCAATGCTGAATGTTTCAATCGCGTTTTTTTGCAAGAAAAAGGCCTCTTTTGCATGATGTGTTGGAGCCAACATGTTTGTTAAGTATTTAGATAAAGCTGTTTTCCGTCTTTTTGTTTGAACAATTCGCTGATGCTTTTTCCGGTGTGAATGCGCTTTATTGCGTCCGCAAGCAATGGCGCTATTGAAATAACCTTTATTTTTTCCGGCGCTCCTTCTTTCAATGGTATTGAATCAGTGACTATTACTTCGCCTATTTCTGATTCTGAAATTTTTTTGAATGCTGTGCCGCTGAATACTCCGTGCGTTGCACAGGCAAATATTTTTTTTGCATTGTTTTCCTTTAGTGTTTTTGCTGCTGCGCAGAGAGTTCCTGCTGTGTCAATCATGTCGTCTACGAGAATGCAGTTTTTTCCCCTGATGTTTCCCAGAACGCCTATTGTTTCCGCAACGTTTTCCTTTGGCCTGTATTTGTTTATCATGGCAAGGTCAATGCCTAATATTTCTGAAAAATTTTTTGCTCTTTTTACTCCGCCGGCATCCGGTGAAACCACTATTAGGTTGTTTATTTCTTTTTTTTGGAAAAATTCTGCCAAGAGGTTCATTGCACTGAGGTTGTCCGCTGGAATGTCAAAGAAGCCTTGAATTGCTGCTGAATGCAGGTCAACGCAAAGCACTCTGTCCGCGCCCGCTGTTTCAATAAGGTTTGCAACTAATTTTGCGCTTATTGGCTCTCTCGGATACGTTTTTTTGTCCTGGCGCGCATAACCATAATAGGGCATTATTGCAGTAATGCGGTCTGCCGAAGCCCTTTTCAGTGCGTCAATGAAAACCAGCAATTCCATTATTGTTTCGTTGCTCGGGCAACAGGTTGGCTGTATTATGAACGCGTCAGCTCCCCTGACGCTTTCCTGTATTTTTACCAGTGTATCGCCGTCGCTGAATTTTCTCAATTCTGCTTTTCCCAGTTCAATGCTCAAATGCCTTGCTATGTCTTCTGCCAGTTGCCTGTTGGAGCTTCCACTGAAAACTATGGGGTTTCCGTTCATCAATAGTTTTATTGTTCCAATTATTTTTAAACGCTTTGCAACTGTTTTTGTTTCATGAAAAGCGTTGACGGCATCAGCTGGCAAGACCTAAAAAAGAAGTGCATTGCTTTTGACCTGGAAGATGTTCTTGCTATTGGCGCTATTTCCGGCGAGATAATGCAGGCAAAGGCGCTGGAATTGCTCGAAAAGCTCTCGCTGCTTGAAAAAAACGTGCCTGTTTTCAAGCTTGCGCTTGTTTCCGGCTATTCTGCCGAAGAAGGCTGGAAAAAACTGAATGCTGCTGGCGTTCAAAAGTTTTTTAGGCCGGAAAACATTTTTTTTGCGGAAAAAGAGTATGTTGATTCCATGGGCGAAATTGACAGGAAAAGGCATTTGGAAAACATTGGCAAAAATCCTTTGTTTCAGGATGATTATTTCAAGCAGAAAGCCCTGGCCAAGCTTGTGGAGGCAGAACGCCTTGAAAAAAACGAAATTGTTTTTGTCGGCCACGACCTTCTGACTGACGCGTATTATTCGCAAAGGTTTTCCTGCATTCATGCCGCGCTCATAAAGAATGCTTTGTCATTGCGCCATGCAAAATCAAAAATTATAGTAAAAGGCTTAACTTACCTTGCGCTCGATTGGAAGGATTTCAAAAAGCTCTTGCTTGGAAAAAAGCCAGAGCCAGACTATTCTTTCCTTAAGCGATTCATTGAAAACTATTTAAGCCAAGAGCTTGTTGGCGGCACAGCGCTTGCTGCAAGCTTGGCTGGCAAGGCAAGGCTCGCACAAAAAAACAAGAGCAATTGATTCAATATGTTTGGAAGAAAAACAAAGTTTGAAGGAAAAAAGACAAAATGGGAAAAGCGCAGAATCGCAAGATTGTTTGCAAGGGCACAACAATTAACAGAAAAAGGTGAAAGGAAAAAGCCCCTTGTTGACCTTCTTACGATTGCGTCCGAAAAAGAGCGGGAATATGCTTTAAAAAAAAATGAAATGGTTTTTTATGATGGAAATAAGAGAATTGAGTTGCCGCTGTCGAAAAGCGGACGCAACTTAA
>CAYOAS010000116.1:0-4708 GCA_964402015.1 uncultured archaeon
CCCCGCAATCGACTACTTTAAAAATCTTGCGCCAAGCGAATTGAATAGTGTAATGATTATCCCAAAAATACCCTACTTAAAAATGCAACCAGCATTGCAATCGGTTATTCCAACAGGCCAGGACAAGCTGCGCGTGCAGAGGAATATTCCGTCAAACGCTTTGGCTGCTTGCTTTCCTTTTACTTCTAGTTTTTTGAATATTGATGATGATGGCGTAATGTTCGGGGTAAACCAGTCAAACAACATTCCAATAATCCTAAACCAATACGGATTCACAAACTACAATGGCCTGATTTTAGGTTCTAGTGGTTCCGGAAAAAGCTTCTTCGTCAAACTATACATTATCCGCAACTTGCTGAAGGGCATGCAGACTTTTATTATTGACCCGCAGGGAGAATACTCTGAGCTTGCTGAGAAGTATTCTGGTCAAATTGTGAATATTTCTCGTGATTCTGAAACAATAATTAATCCTTTGGATTTGATGGGTCGGGATTTTGGAGACAAAATGTTGTCGTTAATGGATTTGTTTAAGATAATGTTTGGCGAACTAAGTGAGGTCCAAAAGAGTATTTTGGATCGTTCTTTGGCAAGGACTTATGCTAAAAAGCGTATTTTGCCTAGTACGCCGGAGACTTGGACTTTTTTGCCGCCGACTTTAAGCGATTTGTATGATGTTTTGGGAGAAGAACAAAAACATGCTGGTAAGATAGACACTGTTACTTATGACGCGTTATTGAATCGTTTGAGAATTTATGCGAAGGGTAGTTTCTCTTTCTTGAATAAGCAGACTTGCTTGAATTTGGAGAAGGGTTTGATTTCTTTTAATATTAAGGATATGCCTGCTCAGGTTAAGCCTGCAATGATGTTCCTTATCCTAGATTTTTTGTATGAAAAAATCAAAAAGGATTACGAAAGAAAACTGATTGTTGTTGATGAGGCTTGGCAGCTGTTAAGGTATGGCGAGCATGCTGATTATTTGTTCAAAATCTGCAAAACAGCAAGAAAATTCGGCACAGGACTGGTTATTATTACACAAGAAGTTAACGACTTGCTGAACTCGCCTGCCGGCAACACTATTTTGGCTAATACTGCTTGGAAGCTCTTGTTGCGGCAGGAGCCTGCTGTTATTCAAGAATTGTCTGAAAAATTCAATTTGAATAAAGAGGAAAGAAGCCTTATTCTTACTGCTGATGCCGGTGATGGCTTATTGTTTGCGATGAATGACAGGATTCCGGTTAAGGTTGTTGCAAGCGAGAAAGAATACGATATTATTACGAGTGAACTACCTGCCGCTGAAGCGGCAGGCGTCCCTTAAATCTTTAATGGAATTGCAATAGCGTTGTTTGCGCTGGTTTTGGTTTTTCTGCTCTCCAATGCTTTTGTTGGCTTTCGTTAACATATTTTTTCATGGTTTCTGTCGTTACTGCGCCAACTGTTCTGTGGAAGTAACCGTCACTCCACATCTGGTCACCATACAATCCTTGAACTTCAAGCCTTACTGGATACTTTTTTCTGATGTGTCTTGAACTTGTTCCTTTGAATCTTTGCGCAAGTTCTTCGATACTATAGTTTTTCCATCCTCCAATGAACAAGTGCGCATGGTCTGGCCCAATACCTATTCCGGGCAACAGAACTTTTAGTTCTGCCGCTATTTTTTTGAACTCGCTTTCACACTCTGCCAAAACATCAGCATCCCGAAAAATTGGTTTCCTATATTTGGGGGTGAACTGCAAGTGCAAGTTTGATTCGCCAACACAGTGGTTATAGCTTGTGAGTTTGATTTCTGTTTTCATATTCTTTTTCTCCTGAGAAACAGAAACCTTTTTGACAGCATCAGCTATACAAAATAAGTTAGTAAGGCGCGTCACGCGCGATAGCGCGCCCGCGCCGACAAGTAACTGTTTCTCAAAATAGTTACAGAATCAGTTTGTTTAAGGGGAACATTTCGCTGTTCCCCTTAACAACCTCTCACAATAGCCTCGATTCATCTACCCGCTAAAAGCGGGTAAAGGTTTCTCTCGGCAACGGCTCTAAAACTCACAAAGTTGAACTCTTTGGATGATTTGTTATCTTTTTTTGAGAAGCAGTGGAAGGAGAATTGGGATGATTCTGTTGTAATTGTGAAAGCTGGTTTAAAGCCAAAGCATTATTTTGAGCTGGGAAGAAAGTGTATCAAAGAGTATTATGAACGGAATAAGCCTTTTGATAAGGATAAAACAATTTCCTGCGAGAAACTGATTAATTTGTCTCTTGACGATGATGGTCAATTCAAGATGCGCGGCTATATTGATAGATTGGCTGAGCAAAAACCAGGGCATTATGTTATTCATGATTACAAGACCTCTGGTTCTTTGCTGTTACAAGATTATTTGGACCAGGACAGGCAGCTTGCTTTGTATTCCATTGCTGTCCGGAACGATTTTGCGGATTGCAAAGAGGTAGACCTTTGTTGGCATTATTTGGTGTTTGACAAGGATTTGTTCAGCAAAAGAACAGAACAACAGCTTGGAGAGCTAAAGAAAGAAATGATTAGCATTATCCAGCAGGTCGAGAAGGCTGAAAAAGATAATGATTTTCCTGCGCGGGAATCCAATCTTTGTTCTTGGTGCCAATATGGCGAATTGTGCCCTGTAAAAAAGCACTCCGTTAAAGTAGAAAAATTGCCGATAAAAAAATTCAAAAAGGATGCTGGAGTTAAATTCGTAAAAAGGTTTATTGAGTTGAATGGGAAAAAAGCAGAAATAGAAGCTGACCTTGACGGACTAAAGGAAGATGTGTTTGCTTATGCCGAAAAATTCAAATTGGAAAAGATTGTTGGCAGCGAGGCAGCACTAAAAATTTATAAGTCAACTAGTTTTTCTTTCGCTGGGCTAAAAAAAGAAGAAAAAGCAGAACTGGAAAAAATTCTTGAAAATGAAGGACTGTTAGACCAGTTTTTGCAGTTGGACACTCGCTCGTTGGGAAACGCCCTGACAGAAGATGAACTGGAAAAAGAAATCGTAAAAGAAATAAAAAAATTCGGAGAAGAAAAAGAAACAAAGGGAATTAGGTTAGTCAAAAAGTAATTGTTTTACTTTGGGGGGAGTGGTTAATGAAAGAAATAACTTGCAGAAGAAAGTTTAGGAAAATCCTGTCAAATGGTTTTTTAGAAATGGACCTTCTGGGTTATTTAGATATTGTAAAGCAGGCGAAAAAAGCCGGCTTGGATGGTTCGTTCATAGTGGGTGAAATTAAAAGATTGGAAAAAAGAAAATGGATCAAAATCGTGATGCTGCCTGGACAGAGATTTATTACTTTATACAGGTAAACCGGGCAAAAAACGAAAAGCGTTTATGCTCCTGGGGTTTTTAGTTCTTTTTTGCAAATTTGAAGTTATGTTCCTTTCTTTTGTGTGTTACTTGGCATATCGTAACCTGTTTTGAGTAACATTCTTGCTGTTATGTTCCTCTTTTTGTTGTGTTACCAATAGGTTTATATTGTGTTTTGAGTAACAGGTATTGTATGGTTTATCTGGTTGAATCCAAGCGAGGAAAAAAAAGCTATTTTTACCTGGTCGAGAACGTCAAGCTGTCAGATGGTAAAAGGAAACAGTTCAGGAAATATCTAGGTACAGCCAGGCCTTCTGATTCCCGGATTGAAATAGTTGGTTCGCAGTTTAAACAGGAAATTGAAGAAAAGAAGAAACTTCTTTTTGGTTTTCATTATTTGTTTCCGGAAGAAATTGCAAGGATTGACAAAATAAATTCTGATTTTAAAGAAAGATATGCTCGCCTTAATCCTACTGAGAAGGAGCAGTTTGAGCAGAATTTTGTCAATGTTTTTGTTTATAACTCAAACTCTATTGAAGGATCAACTTTAACGCCAAAAGAAGTCGAATTGCTGTTGCAAGAGGATATTGCCCCGAACAAGCCGTTGGAAGATGTTTTGGAAGCAAAAAGCGCACAGAAAACACTTGCTTTCATCAGAAAAGCAAAAGAAGAATTAAGCCAGGAGTTTTTGTTAAAGATTCATGAAATATACTTTAAGGATACAAAGCCATATATTGCAGGAAAATTCAAAACAAGAGACAACTTAGTGCGTGGAGCAACATTCGAAACCAGCCCAGCAAAATATGTCTTAACAGATATGAAACTATACTTTGAAGAGTACCAAAAACTAAAGAAAAAGCTCCACCCATTGGAGCTTGCAGCTTGGGTTCATTGGAAACTGGAAAGAATCCACCCATTCCAGGACGGAAACGGAAGGACCGGAAGAGTACTATTGAACTACATCCTCGGCAGGAACAATTATGCGATGATTGACATTAAAACAAAAGAAAAACAAAAATACTTCAAAGTAATGCAAAAATCAGACAAAGAAAACTCAGCAGAACCACTGGCAAGACTACTGGTAAAAAGATTTATTGCACAATACAAAAACTCGCTAAAACCAAGATGAAAAACGAAAAGCGTTTATAGTAGTTTATGCATAATAATTTCAGTTAAAAAAAATCAACTAATTAGCAGTGAATGGGTTGTATTTTCGGGTCATGATACCCCCTCTGCGCTTTCTTACTTTTCTTATTATTCTTATTTTTAAGAAAGGTTTAAATTCTGGTCTGTTTCTAATAATATTGGTGATACAGATGGAAGTTTCTATGACTAGGGTTTCTTCTCGCGGCCAGGTTGTAATCCCGCGCGACATTCGGGAAAAAACAAAGCTGAAAGAA
>CAYOAS010000117.1:0-4623 GCA_964402015.1 uncultured archaeon
ACAATCATTCTTCACAGGAATCTATGCGCTATAAACCACGCAGGTATCTATACTTCATTAAAAAAATTCCAGTTCCTTACAGTAATAAGGGGTTTTCATTAATGGGGGAAGAAGTTTCTAATTGGTGGGCGCAAGCCAAAAAGGATTTTGATACTGCTGAATACACCTTTCAGGGAAAGTATTTTGAGGCAGCGGCTTTTTTTTCACAACAGGCTGTCGAAAAAGGCTTGAAGGCGTTGTATATTAAAAAAAATGGCGAGCTATTTAAAACACACGATTTGGTATTGCTTGCAAAAAAAACTGGTTTGCCTGAAGAACTGGTTGAATTGTGCAAAACAATAACCCCGCATACAGCTATACAAGATATCCTGACGTGGAAAAAATCCAGGACATGGGCAAGGAAGCAAAGGAACTTTTATCCAAAGCACAAAAGGTGATGGAATGGCTGGAGAAAAATCTTTGACTGAAAAATTAGCTGATTTCAAGAAAAGCGTCAATCGTGATTTTCCGATAAAAAAAATGATTTTATTTGGAAGCAGGGCAAAAGGAAAAAATGGAAAAGAAGTAGATTTCGATTTAATGTTGGTTTCTGAAAAATTCAAAAAACTCAACTTTATCCAAAGAGCCGCTAAAATGTACGATTACTGGACACTCGACTATCCCGCAGACTTCCTATGCTACACCCCAAAAGAATTTGAACAAAAAAGCAAGCAAATAACAATAGTAAAAGAAGCAATAGACCAAGGAATCGCAATATAACAAAAAAACTATCTCTTCTCCTAAACAAAAGCAGTGTCATTGATTGCAGAGCGTGGGTGGAAGCGCTGACTGGGAACTGGAAAGAAAAGAATCTGTATTGCAAGGAGAAAGCGATCTCAGGGGAAATCCCCTCTCACAAGGTTTAAAAAGCTAAATTTATCATATCATAATAACAGTTTGTTATTATAATAAGGGGCGAGTTTGATGGCAGAAATAATGCCCGTGGGGTGGGGGGAGTTAGGTGGTGGTGGATATCTTTGGCCAACTGATTCGGCAAATTTGTATGATATTGAGCGCTATGCCCGACCCCTTCATGTTCCAGTTCATGCCCCAGGTTATTATTTCAAAAAAGGAACAAAATCTGATGCATATTCTGACCTTATCAGAGAATCAAAGAAAACAGATTTGTCTGAATATTTCATGCCTTTTGTTAGCAAAATATTCACCAAGAGATTTTATAATACAACACTCCTTGTCGTAGTACCTGCGTCAAAAGTGGGGGAATATTCGCCAACACTTAATTCAATCGCACTTAAGTTGTCGCTTAAGAATTTTGTCAATCGGGAGAACATAATTTGTCGCATAAAGGAAACACAGAAATGCACGGAAACACCTAAAACAATTGAACGCGCAGAGAACGTAAAAGATACTATGGTGCTTAAGAGATCCCTTGAACTTGATGAAAAAGTTATTTTATTATTGAACGATACCAAAGCATCAGGTGTCCATTTGCTGGAGTGTGCAAAGTTAATAACCGAAAATAAAAAGGACGCTCATGTTGCGGCATTGTGTCTTGGGATAAATAAAAGGGGTGTGTGAAATGACAAGATTTTCTGATGGTCAACTAACAAAAATCATGAAGTTGACCAATATCAAAGGAGTTGGTCCTGTAAGAATATTGCATCTTTTAGAAACTTTTGGTGATATTGATAACGTATTCGAAGCTTCACATTCTGATATAATCAGAGTAAGGGGGTTCACCGAAGAAATGGTGAAAGAGTTTGAAAGGCTCAGGACATCCTCCGACGAGAATTACTTGAAAGCGATAAACGAGTGTAAAGAAAACAAAATTGAAATAGTAACAATAAAAGATGAAGAATACCCGCCGGCACTTAAGAATGTTCCGTTTTCCCCCATCATGCTTTTTTTATGGGGGGATATGGCTTTGATTAATACTCGTAAAATAGCAATCGTTGGGAATAGAGAACCCTCTAGAAATGCGGCCGATTGGATAAGTAAAATCCTTACTGGATTCAAAGAGAATGAGATAACTGTGGTTAGTGGTGGCGCAAGGGGAATTGATACGATTGTTCATCAATATTCTCTAGAACTTGGGATAAAAACAATCTCTGTTTTGGGAACTGGTTTCTTCAATTTATATCCTGAAGAAAATAAACCGCTGTTTGAAAGGATAAAAGAAAAAGGTCTTCTAATCAGCGAATATTCACCAAATTTTCGTGGTTCCGAATATTCTTTTGTGCAAAGGAACAGGATAACATCCGGAATATCGGATGCATTGATCAATGTTGCTAGTGGATCTGTTGGCGGGGCAATGAGGCAAACAATGACTGCTTTTAAACAAAAAGTGCCCATTTTTGTTCCAGATTTGTCACTGAACATTTTACCAAATGAGGGGATAAAAGAAGCCATGCTTGAATATCGCGCGCAGCAAATTATTTCCGCAGATGATTTTCTGGCAAAATTTAAACCTTTTGCAGTTCACAAAAAACAACAGTCAATAACAGATTTTGCTACATAACACTAACTCGGCTTTTGAACAATTGCCGCCCAGTCTTTCCTTGCTCCGTGTCTTGGAGCCATCCTTAATTCAAAGCAATTCTCATTTTCGCCTTAAAACCCATCCTGTTGCGCCTATTTGCCAAAACGACCCCTTTTGTTCCGCTAAAACATGCCTTAACGGAATAAAAATGCCTCAAAATCGTTCAATATGCGGCATAATCACCATTAAACCGCATTTCTACGATAGCAACTTTGTAAAAAATGAAAAAACTGAAACAGATTTCAGTGTGGCTGAAAATGGCTTGGAAAGCCGCACAAAAATGGCTTGAAAATTGCTTTGAACGGAGCACGGCAAGCGCCAAACCCACTAATTAGTTATGTAGAAAAAACAGGGTTTTTGCAAATGCTTTTATGTTTTCCCTGTGTTATTTTTTGTGTTTTTATGGTTTTGATTTTTATGTTAAGGCCTGTTAAAAAAAAGGGGATGTCTAATGCAGCGCGTGCTGTTGTAGTTGCTGGTGCTGTGGCTGCTCTTGCCGTTGGCGGAGTTGCAATTAAAAAAAACATTGATTTTAACAGGCAGGTTACACAGGTTAAAGTGGAGCTTGTTCAGTCAAAACTGCCTGTTAGGGATGTGGGTTTGTGGAGCAAGATTTCAACTATTTATGGGTGGCATCCTTCTGCTCTTGGGGGAAGCCAAAAGATTGCTTTTATTGAACAGGTAAGCAAGCGCACTGGTGTTTCTCCCGCAAACGTGCTTTATACTCTTGAGTTAAATGGTTTGGGCAAAAGAACTGCGTGGGTGAACAGGCTTGCAAATCTTGAAAATAATCCTATTGCCAACAAAAATGCTATTGCCCAAGCTGAGCGTGTTTTGAAAGTTTATGATGCCTTGCTTGAAAATTCGGATCTTGCCAAGCAAATAGAAGCAGATGTGTATAAGACAAGAGGAAGCCTGAGAAAAATTAAGCCCCTTGCAGAATGAAAATTCCACTGTTTTTTCATTTTTCAATCGTCAGTGTTATGTTTTTTTTGTAGCGTGCTTTTACGAATTCGTATGCTTCGTCATGCGGTTCTATCAACGTTATTGTTATTGGTGTTTCTCCGTTGCGTGCGATTGGTTTTGGGAAAATCTGGTAATAAAAAAACTTTTTTTCCCCGCTTTTTAATGGCTCGATTTTTTTTGTTTCCCTGTTTTTTATTCCCGATTTGTCAAGCGATATTCCTGTTCCGAGCGACAATTCATACAGCACTTTTTTGTCTTCTCCGCTCTTGTTTACTAGTTCAACGTATAATTGCACTGGCTCTTTCCTGCACAAGGATAATCGAAAGGGCGTGAATTTTGTGTTTATTAAAATCGTCATGCATTAATTTTGCCCCGTTGTTTTTTTATTCTTCTCGTATTTGCCTGAATATTTCCCTTTGCAGTTCTTTTGGTATAATTCTGCCGGATGCCAGAAGGAAGCTAAGGTAAGCCTTGTTCCATTCTCTTGCCGGAACGTTTTGCCTTCCTTTTGCCATGAGGAATTCGTCCGTAAGCATTGTCAGCATAATGTCTATTGCTTTTGCCTGGTTATGCAAAAGTTTTTGTGTCATTTGGCTCCGGGCCTTTTTTGTTTTAAAAACAAGGGATATTCTTTGTATTGCCAGTGCTCTTTTCAGGCCGTCCCCGCATACGTGTTCCTGGTGTTGTATTATTTTCCAGTTTTTTTTGCGCAGTTGTTCAACAGAGTCGGGAATTAGTTTTTTTTCCTCGCGCGTAAAAGGCTTTTTCCACCGCAAAGGAGTCATTTTTTCACTCTCGCAAATTATTGTTTTTTTTTGTTCAATTTATTTTTTGCTTGGAAAGGCTTAAATACAACGTGTGGAATAATGTATTGGAAAAGGAAAAACTTTATTTCCAAATAAATTATGTAGTAAAGTGGCTGTTGTGGAGCATCCTGAATCCCATTTGGTGCGGCGTTCTTTTACTGTTAGGCAAATGGATTTGCCGCCGAATGTCACTCTTACCAAGCGTTCTTTGCTGCGCTGGTTTGCGCTTTCTTTTGGCCTGCTTTCTGAAAAGGAATCCCGGGCAACTATTTTGGATGTTCTTGATGCTTTGTTTTTTTTCAATTTGGCGCG
>CAYOAS010000118.1:0-4536 GCA_964402015.1 uncultured archaeon
TTATAGCCGAGTGCCAGGACAATTTCTTTTGCGCCAATGCTTTTGCAGCATTCAATGTTCCATTGCACTACTGGCTTGCCGCAAACCGGCACTAATGGTTTTGCAAGCTCTAAAGTCAATGGCCTTAGGCGCGTTCCTTCGCCGCCAGCAAGAATAAAGGCTTTTTTTATTCCAATATTATTCATTGTAATCCCTAAATTATTTCTGCTCTTTTTATACTGGAAAAATGCGAATCCATTGTTTTAATTTCCGCGTTTTTTGCTTCGGCTGTTGCCATGATTATCGCATCGGCCATTGAAAGGCTATTTTCAAGGCTTGCTTCGGCAGCCATTATTGCTAATCTTTCATTCAGATAAATAATCTCGCTGATGTCAGTGATATATGCAATGGCCTGGCTGCCTGCCTGTTCATTGATTTGTTTCTTGAGTTTCTTGTAAACCTCAAAAAGAACAATTGAAGGTGTTTTGCAATTATTTTTATTTAATTTTTTTATTATTGCAGCGGCTTTTTCTGCCTTGTTTCCATTGATGAAAAATTCTATCCAAACGCTGCTGTCAATCAAAACGTTCACTTTCATCCCTCAATCCTTCTTGGGAAGCGCCCTTTGCAAATCCCCTGGCGTCCATAATATTGCCAATTTTAACAAATTCGATACTGTTCTTTTTTTCAATGAGGACAAGTTTTTGCCCCGCTTTCAGTTTCAGGTTTTCCCTTGCAACTTTCGGGATTACAACCTGAAATTTTTTTGATAAAGTGACTGTTTCCAAAAAAAACCACCCAAGCAATAGAGCGCAAACCAATATTTAAATCTTACTTTTAATATATCGATTAATAAAAAGTAAGATTATCACACTCGCGCTCTCCAGTAATCGAGCGTGTCTGCAACTGTTTTTTGCAATGGAATTTCAGGCTTCCATTCTGTGACGCTTTTTAGTTTTGCATAGCTTGCCCTGACTGGCCGAATGTCCTGTTCGCGGATTTTTGAAGCGTCCACTTCTACTTTTATTTTCTTTTTTGCTTGCTTCAAAAAGATTGCCATTAATTGCTTCAGCGTTATTGTTTTGCCAGAGCAAACGTTGTAAATTTCTCCGGTTTTTCCTTTGTTGGATACCAGCCAGTATGCGCGTACTACATCCCGTACATCAGTGAAATCGCGCGCGTTCCTTTGGTCTCCGGTTTTGATTATTGGTTCTTGTTTTTCTTTTTCAATCATTGCGATTTGTTTTGCCCAGTTGCTGACAACAAACTGGTCGCTTTGCCATGGCCCGGCGTGGTTGAAAGCGCGTGTTATGATTGTTTTCAGGCCGTACATTTTGAAGTATTGGAAAGCAAACAGGTCAACTGCCGCTTTGCTGACTGCATATGGATTCAATGGGCGGAGCGCGTTTGTTTCGCGCAACGGCAATTCTTTTTCGGGCGCGCTGCCGTAAACCTCTCCAGATGAAGCGACATGGATTGTGGCATTCAAATTGTTTTTTCTAACTGCCTCAAATACATTCAGCGTGCCAAAGATGTTTGTGTTGATTGTTTCCTTTGGGTTTTTTATTGATTCCGGAACAAATGCCTGTGCTGCAAGGTGAAAGATTATTTCTGGCGAGCTTTCTTTTATGGAGTTTTCAACGGAAAAAGAATCAGTTATGTCGCATTCTGAAATTTTGATTTTGTCTTTTATGCCGGCAATATTTTCAATGCTTGCTGTTTTGCCATAAATCGTGCCGTGAACTTCTGCAAGATTGTTTTTTACCAAATAGTTTGCGAGGTGCGAGCCTGCAAATCCGTTTATTCCTGTTATTAAAACGCGTTTCATTCGGTTCAACTTGGTGATTTAATTTTTTTTTATTTTTTCGCGCCAGTAATCAAGCAGGTCTTTCATTGTTTTTTCGAATTCTATTTCTGGTTTCCAGCCTGTTTCCCTGCAAAATTTTGTGTTGTCGCCCCATAATAGTTCTACGTCGCTTGGGCGCATTCTTGCCGGGTCTTTTTCCAGTTTTGGCTTTGCCTTGCTGAATTTTAATATTACTTCAAGCATTTCTTTCATTGTCATTGCCTTGTTTTGGCAAATGTTGTATACCTCTCCAGGGGTTGCCTTTGTTGCTGCCAGCCAGTATGCCCTGACAACATCTCTTACGTCTGTGAAATCGCGTTTTGCTTCAAGGTTTCCGTGATAGAGCACTGGTTCTTGTTTTTTTGCCTCTATCATTGCAACCTGATAGCACCAGTTGCTTGTGACAAACAATTGCCCCCTGCGCGGTCCAGTGTGGTTGAAGGCGCGTGTCCTGACTATTTTCATTCCGTAGCTTTTGAAGTATTGGTAGCCGAGCATGTCTGCAGCAATCTTGCTTACTCCGTAAGGGGAAAGCGGCCTTATTGGATTGTTTTCTTTTATGGGTGTTTCATTGGGCAATACCATTCCGTATTCTTCGCTGCTGCCCGCAACCTGTATTTGCGGGTCAATGTTCGAGCGCCGAATTGCTTCTAAGAGGTTGAGTGTGCCCATTGCATTGCTTTCCATTGTGTCTTGCGGGCTAAGCCAGGATGCTGGAACATAGCTTTGCGCTGCAAGGTGAAAGACAATGTCCGGCTGTGTTTCGTCAATTGTTTTTTTCAGCGCAAAAAAATCCCTTAAGTCTGCTGTGCTGGTTTTTATTTTGTCGCGGATTTGGAAAATGTTTTCCATGTTAGTGCTTTTTCCGCGGATAGTGCCAAACAGTTCTCCCAGATTGTTTTTCAAAACATAATCTGCCAGGTGCGATGCCGCAAAGCCGTTAATGCCGGTAATTAAAATGTGTTTGTCCAAGCAACCAACTCCGAATCTTTCTATTAGTCTTTTTGTTCAAAAACAATTATTAACTGCACCTGTTTTTGTTTTTTTAAAGGGTTTTTGGTACAAGCGTGAAACAAAAATATTTTTGGATTGCTTGTTTTAAAGCTTTTTCTGTGTTATTTTCAATAAAGGGATTTTTTTTGATTGACGGCGTTGTTTTGAGGCAGTTGAAGCAGATAAAGGACGATCGCGGATATTTGATGGAAATGCTTCGCTCTGACTGGGGCGAATTCAAGAATACTGGAAAATTCGGGCAGTGTTATATTGCTGTTTGCAATTCCGGTGTTGCAAAAGCCTGGCATTATCACAAGAAGCAGGTTGACCGTTTTATTGTTGTAAAGGGAAGCGCGCGCATTGCATTGTTTGACGCGAGAAAAAAATCAAAAACAAAAGGCGAATTGAACGAATTCATTGTCGGCGAGGACAATCCGGCTTTATTGTTGATTCCAATAGGGGTTATCCATGGTTTTACTTCTGCAACTGCAGAACCGGCTTATATTGTGAATATTCCAACGCAATTGTACGATTATTCCAAGCCGGACGAATACCGCATGCCGTTTGATTCAAAGGAAATTCCTTATGATTGGAAATGCGAGCGCGGAGGATAATTTTTTTGTTTTTTCGAGGCGTGTACCAAATTAAATATTAAAAGGAGAATTATTGTTTTTTTTGTCCAATTTTTTAGAGTGATTTGATGAAGATTCTTGTTACGGGCGGCTGCGGTTTTATTGGCAGCAATTTTGTACGCTATTTGCTGAAAAAAAACAAGGATATTGAAATAACAAATCTTGACAAGCTCACTTATGCCGGGCGCTTGGAAAACCTGAAGGATATTGAAAGCGATTCGCGTTATTCTTTTGTAAAGGGCGACATTTGTGATTCCTCGATTGTTGAAAGCGCAATGCAGGGCTGTGACGCAGTATTAAATTTTGCTGCAGAAACACACGTTGACAAGAGCATTGCTGATTCTGATGCTTTTTTGAAAACAAATTTTTTTGGCGTGAATGTTTTGTGCGAGCAGGCAAAAAAGCAGGGAATTCAAAAATTTGTACAGGTTAGTAGTGTTATGGGGGATACGCCCCTTCTGATAAGAAGTGTGAAAGATAAAAAAATAAAGTTGATTCAGATTGAATCACTGGAGCGCGAGAATATATCAGAGTATGAGGTTTTAACATTGGATGAGGATTACAAAGCAAAGTTCGGAAGAATGAAGCATTTTATTAAACACCCAGCGGGTGAAATTTACAAAATTTATTATAGGGGCGGGGGGATAATAAAAGCAACCTCTTCGCATTCTCTTTTTGTGTTTGAAAATGGCGAAATTGTTGCAAAACCTTCCAAAGAACTCAAAGAAGGTGATAACCTCATCACCTTTTTAGGAGACATAAATAACCAAGAGAAAAAAATACAAGAGTTCTCTTTTAGGGAAGTTATGGAAGATTATACGACAGAACAAATTGAAAAAGCGATTGAATCTAGAAAACAACTATTAGCAGCCTTGGCCGAAAGACCTCAAAAATGGGACGCGCTTAAGAAAAAAATAAAGGTAATCCTGTTCACAGGGCTTAAGCCCCTTATGGAAAGTGGATTGATTGAAAAAAACAACAAGACTTATTTTATAACCGCAGGAGGGAAAGCAGAATTAAAAAATGGATTAAGTAACACTAAGTGGCAACTTGTAAAAAACAAGTTACATATAAAGAAAGACAGGA
>CAYOAS010000119.1:0-4529 GCA_964402015.1 uncultured archaeon
ATTTTTGTTTTGCCGAATCTTTTTCCAATGATTGTTGAAGCAGTGTCACCATAAGTTAGCGCGATTACTGCTGCGAGCACAATTGTTTTTTGTTGGAACAGCAATAATGTCAGTGCAATGCCGGCAAACAGCATGAATGCAGCTTTTCCGGGAAAATTGCATTCGTCCTCTCTTTCCACCAAACAGATAATTTCTTTCAATGGGTGGTTTGCTTTTTTTAGCATTTGCCTTGAAAGCGCAAAGCCAAGAATCAAAGCAATTATTGCAACTTGCAATGCAAATTGTGTTCCAAAAAACAGCATTAGCAACAATATTGCTGCGCCAGAAAAAAAATGAATTGCCTGGCGCACTATTTCTTTTCTCATTTTGCATCACTTTTTTTTGCACAATGCGATTGCGTGCTCTTTTTCGAAGGGCGCGAGAGAAACAATCTGCAAAATGTCGAATTGTTTTTTTAATTGTCTTGTTTCGCTTTCGATTATTTGCTCTGTTTTCTTCTGCTGGTCAATGCTTTTTGCTTTAATTGTCAGCAATCCAAAACCGCTTTTTTCAAGAAAAATTTCCGCGTTTTTGCAGAAGATTTCTGCCTGGTTTTTTTGCGCAATATCCTGGAATATCACGTCAATCTTTGTTCCCTCGATATATTTTGAATATTCCGCAGGATTGTTTGCGTCAGCAAGAATTGGAACAATGTTTTTTCTTTGCTCTGCCAATTGCACGAATTCAGACATGCTCCGCGCGCTCACGTCAACGCCAAAAACAATCCCTTGTTCACCAACAATATCGCTTACGTGGCTGACAGTAGTTCCTTCAGCACAGCCGAGATAGAGCACTTTTGCTCCTGGCTTTATTGGCATTTGTTTTATTTTGTTTTTTATTGCAGCGCCAAGCTTGCTCCGCCAGGGAATCCATTCGCGGAATTCTTTTCCGTTTTCATTAATTAGTTTTTCACAGTAAACAGAAACGCTTGGCACTGCATTGAGAGTGAACAACTTGTTTTCTTTTTCAAAAACTCCAAGAAACAGTTCGTGCATCAAAACACTTTTTTTTATTCTGTTTTTTTTAGTTCTTCAACAGCCTTACTAAGGCTGGCGAACGGCTTTACTAAAGCCGGCAAACATGCAACCTTTTCGCTGTTGCTAAAAGGTTGGATATGCCTGCGGGCATATAACTGCTGGTGATTGGTCATTGTTTTTCTTTTTTTAGTTCTTCGAACCGCGCATTTAATTCTTTTTGGAGTTCTGCTGCAATATTGCGTTTGCTGAAATAGTCTGCTTTTGCCGCAATGCATAGCTTTCCTGCAATAGCGCGTGCCATTTTTCCTTTTTTCTTTGGCGGCAACTGCCTTACCAGCGCGTGCGCATACAAAAAGCCGTATTTTGGTCCGAGAATTTTCTTTTTGTTTTTTAAGTGGCGGAATAATGCTTTTTCCGCGCCCAGCAATTGGATTGTGCTGGATGGCATTAATGCGAGCGCTTTCAAGGAACCCGCTTGTTTCAGGAATTTTGCGCAAATCATGCTGCCCGCGATTTCCGAAAAATTTTGCGCAATCGCTTTTGTTTCGCTTTCCACGAATTTTTCCAAAAAAATTTTTTCCTCTTTAAGGTTGAGCGCATTCAGCGCCAAAAGCTTTATTTCGTCAAGCCTTTTGTCTTCTATTTCAGCGCCCATGGATTTGCGCGCTGCATCGACAATTTTTTTTGCGGAATCTTTTTCAGCTACTATTTCCAAAACAGCTTTTTCTGAATAATTTTTTCTGTTTCCAAGCGCGTGCACGAGCTTTAAGTAGGTTTGCGGTTCTTTCGTGAGATTGTCTAGTTCGGGAAAGTGCGTTCCATACCATTCGCGCACGTGTTCGGATAAAAGGTTGAATACTGTGTCGATGTCTTCGCAGACGCTGACTGCTTTTATTGCGTGGATTTCTTTTTCGCCGTAGGCTATTGCGATTTCTTTCTTTGCCTTCTGAATCAACTTTTTTCTCAAATCGCTTAATTCTTTTTGCTGCATTTAAATCTTTTATCCCCGCATTCTTTTATAACGGCTTTGGCTAAAGCCTGCAAAAATGCAACCTTTTTTAGAGGTTGAATGTGGCTTTGCTATCTATTAATTGGCGAAATAGCAGCATCTTCGCTGGTGTTTTGAAGTGGAATATGTTTTCAGCATTCTTTTATAAACAATTAAGCAGACTATTTTTTTAATCGATTTTTATGGCTGTTTCAGAGGATTTGGTCAATCTGGCTTTGCGCCGTTCGTTGTTTTATCCTGCGGCAGAGATTTATGCTGGTTCGCCGAGCGGTTTTTGGGAATTCGGTCCAATCGGTGAAAAGATTCGCAGGAAAATAATTGATTTGTGGAGAAAAGAGTTTGTTGAAAAAGAGTGTTTTTTGGAAATTTTTGGCGCGCAGATTTTGCCGGAAGCAGTTTTCAAGGCTTCAGGTCACCTTGCTTCTTTTTCCGATCCGATTGTTCAGTGCAAAAAATGCAATTCACTGCATCGTGCCGACCAGTTGATTGCGGAAAAAACCAATGGAATTGTTCCGGAGAGCATGAACATTGAAGAATTGTCAAAACTGATAAAACAGCACAATGTGGAATGCCCAAAGTGCAGGAGCAAGGATTTTGCCGAAGTAAAAAAATTCAATATGATGATGAAAGTGGACATTGGCGCTACTGGAAACTCGCCTTGTTATTTGCGCCCGGAAACCTGCCAGAGCATTTTTTTGGATTTTCAGCGATTGTACAAGACAATGCGCGTTTCTTTGCCGTTGGGAATCGCGCAGGCTGGAAACAGTTTCAGGAACGAGATTGCGCCCCGCAATAGCTTGCTCCGTGCACGCGAGTTCGGACAGATGGAAATAGAAATTTTCTTCAACCCGAAAAAAATCAATGATGTTCCGCGTTTTTCAGAAGTGGAAAACCATAAACTGAATCTGCTGGCCTTGAAGGATAAAGAGCTAAAACCGACCACTTGCAAGGAGGCTGTTGAAAAAAAGATTATTTCAGCAAAATTGATTGCATACTATTTGGCGCGCGCGCAACAGTGCTGGAACAAGTTTGGGATTCCATTGGAAAAAATGCGTTTTCGCCAGTTGGCTGATGACGAAAAAGCCTTTTATTCCAAAGAGAGTTGGGATTTTGAGGTTGAAACAGATTTGGGCTGGATTGAATTAATTGCCTGCAATTATCGGGCAGATTACGATTTAAGCGGGCACGCGCGCGAAAGCAAGGCAGATTTGAAAGTCAAGGAAGAAGGCAATGCAGAGGCTTTTGTACCGCATATTTTCGAGCTCTCTGCAGGAATTGACAGAACGCTTTTTGTTTCCCTGGTTTTGAATTATAAAAAAGAAAAGCGCGGTCCGGAAGAAAGAGTTTTTCTTTCATTGCCGCCAAAAATTGCGCCGTATCTTGTCGGAATCTTCCCCCTGGTAAAAAAGGACGGCCTTCTTGAGAAAGCGCTTGCAATAGAAGCGGAACTGAATTCCTTCGGCTTTGACGTTTTTTTTGACGAATCCGGAAGCATTGGAAAAAGATACGCGCGCATTGACGAAATTGGAGTGAAATATGCAATTACTGTTGATTATGATTCGCTGAAAGACAATGCTGTAACGCTGCGTTACCGGGATTCAATGAAACAAAAGCGCGTAAAAATTTCTGACTTACCGCAATTGCTCTGGTTGTTGCAGTTGGGAAAAGCAACGTTCTGAACAGAGCTTTACTTTGCTATTTTTTAATGTTTGCAAGCCAAATTTTGTTTATTACTGCCCTTGTAGCTCAGTGGTTTAGAGCACGAGTTTCGTAAACTCGGGGTCGCGAGTTCAATCCTCGCCAAGGGCTTCGGTATTGTATACTGGTTTACGGTGGCGTAGGAATTAGGTTACTTTTTGTGGCGCTGTAAAAAAAGCGTGTTTTTAGGAAAGATATAAAATTACAATCTTTTGTAGTTTTGATATGTATCCTTCTATAACTGATTCGTTAATTTTGGCAATATCCGCTTGGGAACCTAAAACAAGGGGTGCTGAACCAAAGTACCGTGATGATTTAGTGGACTATCTTCGTAGCAAGCTCTGGTCTCAATTTTCTTTTACAAAAGAGGCTCGCAGAGGATTGTGTGATATAAGCGTCAATAGACAAGTTGGAATTGAACTAAAAAAAGACTTAAAAACAAAGTCTCAAATAGACCGCTTAATCGGTCAGGTAAGAGAACACAAAAGGGATTACCAAGAAGTAATAATTGTTCTTGTAGGCAAAACAAATAAAGATGCTTTAGACCAGCTTAGGCAAAGAAGGGATTTAGATTTACGCTCATCAAATAGCCTTTTGGGTGATAATCAAAGCGTTCCAATAATAGATATGGGTGGTGCCAGAAAACCAGTGAAAAAACAAACTCCTTCTTTTTCAGCACCAAACTTTCCATTTAATCCCTTTGGTTAGAAAAACATTTGTAATATTTCTTTCTCTTTTTTGTGAAGGTTTTAAACTGTAACTCCGCAGCGTTTTAGGGAATATGTTTGCTGATTTTTGCGTTTTAA
>CAYOAS010000120.1:0-4496 GCA_964402015.1 uncultured archaeon
TTCTTTTGGCGCAATAATTTGCTGGAATCGTAAAACCTTGGTTTATTCCATTGTTTTGGAACAAATTGAATTGGCAATAATCGTTGTCGCATTTTAGCCCGCCTGCTTTTGGCGCAGTTATTCCAATAAGCGTTAATGCTTCTTTGTCAGTTTTTTCAAGCATGATTTCTGATTGTGTTGGTTTTGTATTTGGCGGTTCTTTTGGTTTGGTTATTTCTGCGCCGATTGCTATTGCCATTGAAGCGCACAGTAATATTATTCCAATTAATGCCAATTTTTTTATGTATTGCATATTAGCGAACCTCCATTTGTGACGCCGCAGTTATATTTTGTTCCATTTGGGCTTGTCATTGTAATGTTTCCATCGTCTCTTATTCCTGTTTTGTTGCTTAAAGTGTTTAAGTCGGAAACAAGCAAACTGCCAGAGCCAACCGCTCTTTTTATTGTTAAATTTGAGTTTGCGTTTGCATCAGCATAAATTCCCCAATCTTGTGCTGCTCCAAATTGCAGCATTGCATCATCATTCGGCAAAACAAAATGCCCTGATGTTGGAATGAATCTTGCTAATTCTATGCCGCCCCAAACCTCAATCCTATTATTGGCATAAGTCAAATAGTATTCTGTTAATCCTTCCTCCGAACCAAAAGACAAAAGAGCATTGTTTTCAGAATTATACTCTGCCTTAATCCACGCATCGCTTCTTAATATGTTTGAAAGCCTAACTTCGTCAATGCTTCCTTTAAAATATGAGGCGACAGATGTTCTTTTTGTTGCGGCAATAGCAAGATTATCTCTCGCACTCGTATCAGCAAACCAATCTCCAGTATTTGAACCGCCAGTTGTCGTCAAATTAGTGCTTGCTCCAGCAACATAAATCTTGTATGCTGTTCCGCTGCTTGTTAATGCTACATGATTCCAAGCTCCAGCACTAACAGCAGTTTGCGATGTTATCCAATCAGCAGTGTCTCCGTCTACTTGATAAGCATAAGGAGTTCCAGTTGTAATAGTCAAAGCAAAACCAACAAACTTGGTGGTCGTAGCTTCGTCAGAACTTCTTAATATGGTTCTGTAATCCAAGAAATCTGTTGGTTTAATCCAAGCCGTAATTGTTCCAGCACTGTCTGCAGAGCGAAAATTGGCTATTGTCTTAAGCAAATATTCATCACTGCCATCAAAAGCAAGCGAACCGTCTATTTGCCCTGCTGATTGGTCGCCTGATTCCATATTTGTCGGCGTTAAATCATTGTCTTGAGCAGTGCTGTCTTGGATACTGGCTGATGGAGTTTCTGACAAATGCCATACTCCAACGAAGTTTGCATCCCAAGTGTTGTTTTTGTCGGAAGAATCGCTTGCGCTTGCATTGCCATAATACATATAAAAATTAGTGTCAATTGTTCCAGAAACAATAGGAATTTTTATCCAATATTCTCCAAGACTGCTTGTTTGATTATGGCGTTCCCTTTCAAACTTTAATGTAGTATTATTATCTATGGGAGTAAAAACAATGTCATAACCATCACTTCTTGCTTTTGTAAAATCAAAATTGCTTGCTGAAAGTTTTACTAAAACAGTTAAATTGTTTAAGTCCGCATCTATTTTAGTTTGGTCAATAACTATTTTTTTTCTATAAGACCAACCAGTTAGCCAGTTTTCTCCCACAACTGGAATATTAAGAGTAATCTTTTTTCCGTCTTGAATCCTAATGTCTCCAAGAATATTGAGTATATTGCTTGATTTATTCCAAGTAAACGCATTGTCCCCGCCAAATGCTCCGCCATCATTAAACTGGATTTCTGTATCATTTCCCCCCGCATTGCCAGTTGCAAGCCTATTTAAATCCGTTAACGAATAACAATTGGCATCATTGCAAATTGAATTTCCCGAAATCTTTATTTTGTTGAAAACATTTAGATCGTTCTGAATGTTCAAATCTTTGTTTATTTGCACATAATTTGCATCAAAGCGCCCAAAAATTAATGGATTGTTTGTTTCAGAATTTGATATTACTAAAACATTTCCATTATTTAATGGGGAAACATTGTATGTTGCTGCCATATATCCAATTAAAACATTGTCGCTTGAACCAATATTTTCCCCCGCCCTATACCCAATAAAAACATTGTTTGAACCGCCATTAAGTCCAGTAAAAGCCCCAAGAAACGTATTATTATTTCTAGTAGAAATGAACTCGCAAGCATAATCACCCAAGCAAGTATTATAACTTCCACTGTCAATATATGTTCCAGCATAATCTCCAATTGCAGTATTGCCAATCCCTGTTGTGATGGCATAAGTTGTAGTTCCAACAAAAAGATTATGCGCACCTGCTCCAGTAAAATTTAATACCATTGCTCCATTTTGCCATAATCCACCTTCCCCCATTGCAAACGTTCCAAGCGTATTAAAGTCATGATTGCCTAAATCAACATTGTTTATAGCTCCAATATATGGAACAAAGTTTGCGTTTAAATCAGGATATTTTGCGGCAAAATTTTCGTCAAAATTGATTTGGAATAAGCTAAAAAAGTTTCCGTCAAAACTTGGTTGAAATAAAAAATGAAAATTACCATCAAAATTCGGTTGAAATAATGTATGAAAATTGCCGTCGAATGCTCTTGTAAAATTGGAATCAAAACTTTGGGGAAACAATGAATGAAAGTTTTGGTCAAATCCTTCAAAACTTCCGCCACTGCCTGCATTATCGTTTTTCCAGAATAGGTTTCCGTCGCCGTTGGTTGCAAGTATTTGGTTTGTGTCTCCATCTTGCGCTGGAAAAACATACTCTTGGTTAAACATTATTTTTCCAGCATTCAAATAAAGCGTTTGGGCTTTTGCGTTTGTATCAAAAATGCCGTAGATTAAAGCGTCGGTTCTTGCAGCAGATTCTACTCCCCTATTTTGATTATCAATAAACAGTTTGTTGTCTCCTGTTTCAGCATAGCCAGCATAAGCCCCCAAAAAAACGCTTCCTGTTGTTGTTGTTCCAGTATATCCTGACCATGCTCCAATTGCCGTATTATTTGCTTTAGTAGTATTGTATAAACTTCTGTATCCGATTCCAGTGTTTAATTGTGCGGTACTGTTTAGTTGGAGTGCGTTTGCTCCAATGCCAGTGTTAGAATTTCCAGTTGTATTACTATACAACGCATATTGTCCAACAGCAACGTTTAGGACTCCAGTTGTATTATAGCGGTTTGCATTGTATCCGATTGCAGTATTCCATCCGCCTGACGTGTTGACTAGCCCAGAATTATGTCCCATAAAAATGTTGTAATTGCCTGAGGTTGTAAAGTTTCCTGCCAATCCATAATATAAGTTTGTTCCAAAAGAAGATGCTAATCTTTGATTGTCTATTTGATAGCCAATGTTTTCATCTATAATGTTTATTGAGTTTAAGTCAATGTGAATTGTGTTTGCGTCATTGTCAACAACAATTGGAAAAACCCCAGAATAAGAGCCGCCTCCACCACTACTGCCAGATTTCCAAAAATCAGTTAAATCTTGGCATAACCCCATAGAAGTTAAAACAGAATTAGCGTCTCCATTACAAATATTGAATATGTTTATGTCTAAAATGTTTTTTGCTGCATAATTGTCATCAAAACTTGCTTGAAAGTTTCCATCAAAAACGCTTAAAAAATTGGAGTAAAACAAAGGGTCGATTTCAACAAAACTTTTCAAATAATCCAAAGAATTATTCAAATCCAAACCAGTAACCACACCCAAAGCGTTTAAGTCAATGTCTTGTTCTGTTGGAATATAAGCGTCAATGCTAATTGTATTTGTGTCATTGTCCACTACAATCGGTGCAGTGCCAGTATAAGTGCCACCACCGCCTCCACCAGTGCCTTGCTTCCAAAAATCCTGCAAAGAAACACACTGCCCCGAAGAATTAACCACACTATTCAAATCACCAACACAATGAGCCATCGCATTAAGGTCAAAAAGGTTTTGATCAGGCAAAATATAATATTGTTGAGTATCAAAAAGAGCATTGGCACCCAACCCAAACAACAGAAATAGCACCAAAAAAGCCAACAATTTTTTCATTAGTATATTAATGGCCTTTGAAATTTTTAAGACTTTAGGAAAACTACCCAAAAAACCCAAGTCAAAACCCAAGAAACAGCAATAATTGGAATTAATGGCTTTTCTTCCCGGTTAACCAATTTAGTTCGATAAAACAACAAAGTAGCAAAACCAAACACTAAAAGAAACACTGCCAACAAATATTGATTAACAAACCAAGCAGCAGGCAATAAAAAAGAAAGAATACTAATATCTCCAGCTCCAATAAATTTTTTTTCTTCACAATAAGGCTTCAAAATCTTTGAAGTAATCAAAAAAAATATTCCCCAAAAAAAGACTTCCCAAAAACGCAAACTAAACATATAAGCCGCACAAACAAAACCAGAAGCAAACAAAGCAGTTGGAACATCAACCAATTTTGTTTTCCAATCCTCATAACTCAATTTTACCAAAAAAATGCTTAATAC